>NZ_JAEPRP010000085.1:0-29734 GCF_016652895.1 Ensifer sp. SSB1 | reverse complement strand
CATGTCTAACGTCTCGCTTCTCGGTATCAGCGCGCCCTTCTGGGCACTCGTCGCCGGCGTTATCGTATCGGCCCTGGTCGAGGCCGGAACGTTCAAGGCAAAACAGGCTGCGTGACACCCATAGGTGAGCGGTCGCACGGAAAACACTGCCCCGGTGCATCCGCACTGGACCTTCCGGGGCAGTCCAATCTCGGCCATTGAGTGGGTTCTGACTGTTTAGTCCCGAGAGGACATCGACGAACGGGCCGCGCCGGCAGCATGCTCGCACGCCTAGCGGTCCAAGTCGCCTGAGCCTGTCCATTGTGACAGCGAGGATTGCTGACCGCATCCCCAAGGGTTACGCTGGGCGTTGCTGGAACCATCGGACGATGATCGCGTCGGCAGTAGAACTCCAGGGTCAAGGCGGTAGTTCCGACCGCCGACATGATCGATGGCCCTGTGCGCAGCAGCGCTGTTCGAAACACTCAGGCGTCCCTATGTGCAACGAGTACGAGCAACAGATCGGCTACACCGAATACTGCAAGGTGATGCAGGATCTCGCACTTGGCATCCCAACGCATCAAACACAACTGGATATGCCGTCGGCCATCGGAATCAAGCCGGGCGATATGGCGCCCGTTATCAGAGCTGCGGGCGATCATATAGTGGAGCTGACGCAGATGAAATTCGGGTTTCCCCGAACCCGCACGCGCGGCCCCTTGTTCAACCTTCGATCGAAGGGAAAGCATTTCAGCGACAGCCATCGGTGTCTCGTTCCAGCCAGCGCGTTCTTTGAACATGCGGGGAGGAAACACCCGACGGCCAAACACCGTTTCACGCTGGTGAGCGCGCCGTTCATGGCGATTGCCGCAATCTGGAAGCCCAGTCAGAAGGGCCAGCCCGCAGCATTCACGATGTTGACAACGCGCTCGGGGCCGGATGTGGAGCCTTTTCACAATCGCCAGGTCGTTGTTCTTCATCCGATCGATTGGCAGGCATGGATCAACCTCACCAAACCTGAGGAAGAATTGTTGTGCCCACTCCCGGTCGGCTCGCTGAGGGTGGAGACCCGCGGGAACGGGTTGACTGGCTAGCTGCGCTCGAAGGAAATGAGCCGTGTGTCAGTACCGGAACGATACTCCCGTCTTAGTGCGGCGGTTTGCGCGTTCTAGCCAGTCTTTCGGGGCGCAACCCGAAAGACCAGCGGCGCGTCGTCATCGATACTTCTTTCGAGGGTCGGAAGGGGATTTCGGTAATCAGACTGAGGGAGACGCTCGCGGTATGACCCATGACTTTGACCGTGCGCCAGACTTTCGAAGCCTTGAAATTCACTCCGGTGGCGCCAATATCAAACGTACTTCTTTTTCATGCGGTTTGAATGCGAAAGGAGGACATCATGATCAACCCGGAACTCGTTTGGATGACGCCGGTTACCGTCCAGTTGAAGGATGGAACGCGGCAAATCTTCGCTTGTGTCAATGACGCACTAGATTTCCTCGAAGGCGATTGGACCATTGACCGAGGCAGAAAATTTAACCGAGCCGCTCAATCTTGCCGTCGCGCACTCAACCGTGCAACACCGGTCGCAATCGCGCGCGACGCCTTCATAGACGCTTGTCGAGACGCGGGCATGTCTGCGGATACCGCCGACCTGTTCGATAAGCAGGCCGGTACTGGCGGTCAACGCTCACTTGCCTAGATGGTTTTGGCCGGGGCAAACCCTGCCCCGGCCTTGGCACCGCGCCGCGCAACTGCAATCCCTCACCGCGGTTTCTCCCACTTTTGACCACCAGGGCAGCGTAGCGTTTGGCATTCGGACGATCCTGACAGCCGACATGCCTCGACAAGCGATTAGAGAAATATTCCCAGACACCGACGCGTCCATACCTTCAAGATGATTTGTCCCGAAACTATCGTTTCGCTCAGCGTACCACGTACGCGGACATTTGACTCTTGATCAGGATTCATTCGCGGCGGTTGTGATGCCACAAGAACTGCTGAAGGCGAGAAACCGCAAGAGTGGCCCGCACTGGTTCTTGCCGTGGCCCTTTTGTCGCCGAAACCGTGGCGAGCCTTGTTCTGGGTTTATGGCTGGCGGTGTCGCCTTAGATTTCGCTATCACGGCGAGCATCAGTCCATATGGACCCACGGTGTCCTCGGCCCGCCGGCCGCCGGAGTGTCGGTCCGGGCATACTGGGACAACCAGAAAAATCCGCACGCGCATATAGGGTCAATAGCAGGCAGTCACTGCCCGCCGCGCCGGCGGCGGGCAGGTCACCAATCTGCCAGGAGGATTCCGCTCGGTCCCGACGCTTCGGCGCAAGGCGATGCCGGCTCCTGGCATGGGAAGGCGGTTTGAACTTTATCGGCCCATCATACCGCTAAGGCCCTCTCGCGAACATCAGCGGTCAAGGGCGCAGCATGAACGCGATCCGACATTCCTCGCAGAGAACAAAAGGTCCGCTTAACGAAACGCCGGTCCTTGTCGCCGGTTTCCGGTTTGCTACCCTCCTTTCTTCTCTTTCGCTCTGGATTAGGCCGCTTTGCCGCCTTCGATCTGCTTCGAAGCCGGTTTCGTCGTCTCCGGCTGGATAGCGATCCGCCGCGGCTTCATCTGTTCGGGAACTTCCTTCTTGAGATCGATGACGAGCAGCCCGTTCTCGAGCTTTGCGCTTTCGACGATGACATGATCTGCGAGTTCAAAGCGGCGCACAAACGGCCTCAGAGCAACGCCTTGATGGAGGTACTGAGCCTCCCCGTTTTCCGTTTTCGCACCGTTGATCACCAGCTTGTTCGTCTCATGCGTGACCGTTAGCTCGTCCTCGGCAAAACCGGCGACCACGATTGCGATGCGGTACGCAGCCTCACCAAGCTTGACGATGTTGTAGGGCGGCCAATTGTCCGTATTCAGGCTGCTGTTCTCGAGCAGGTCGAAGATACGGTCGAAGCCGATGCTCGACCTAGCGAAGGGGGAAAAGTTCGTTCTCATAGCTACATCCTCAATAGAGCAACATAGGTACGAGGGAGCGCCAAGAAGCTTGGGCTCCCTGACTGGGATCGACCCACTGGGCGTCGACGATGATGAATTGGTGTTCGCGGCGCGGCGCGTCAAGAGACGGCCAGTTCCGTGAGGTTTAAATAGTTCCATCAATTCATGCCGATAGCACTCGTAGGTGAAAGCGCCAGAAAACTGCGCTCCGCCTATCAAAACCAAAAAACAGTATGATGCTCTGTAGATTTCCGGGATCAATTTAAACTCAGGTCGATCCTCGCCCTTTGCCAACCGCAGGGAGACGACTTGTTTAAGACACATTCGGTCGATAGGCATCGCTGCATCGATCTTTGCTTGTTGAGCTTTGTTTTCTCGCTCTCTGCGTTCAAGCCGACCTTCCCTCTCAAAATCGATCTATCTGCCTCAGTAGTCATTTTGTCGGCAGGTGAACTCAATCCAAGATTTTGAAAAGGAATTGTCATGAACACTGGAACCGTAAAGTTTTTCAACAGCATCAAGGGCTTTGGTTTTATCGAACTAGAGAACGGCGGTTCGGACGTATTCGTCCATGCGTCTGCAGTCGAGCGGGCTGGCTTGCGTTCCCTCGTGGAAGGCCAGAAGGTTACCTTCGACATCGTTCGGGATGCGCGTTCGGGTAAGAACGCTGCCGACAACCTCGCAACTGCCTAACTCGCTTGTGGCCGTTGACCACGGATGTACTGGCAGTGGCCATTGAGGCGGTACTATGTAAGAAGGTCGGCTCCGCCCGGCCTTTTTCGTTGATTACACCGATTTTACAGAGCCATCTTGGCCTGACTGCGGCGAGGAAGGCGGTTCGACTGCACTGATCATGCGCTGGGCCAGCCGTGCCTCGCTGTGCCCAAGGCGCGATGTCGCTCCTCGCATACTCGCGAGCTCTCGGCCGCCTTGGCTCGGTGGAGCGCTGTCTTCAGACGCGCCTCGACGGGCGTACACGAGCGGCGCTGAATTGCTTGATCTAAACTCCCCCGCGCCCGCCTGCATTGCCTCTGCTCGCCTGGCAAGCAGTTCTTCAAGAAATCCTCCGCCCCATATTCGGATCGACGCCGGGCCGTGCCAGCTTGTGGCGGGCGTCACGCGCGAAACGACTTGGTTTCTGCCAGCATCCGCCTCGGAAAAGTCGCCGGGTTATGCGGCTCCCGTCGCGCGCCGATTAAATCTCGGTGCCCGCACATCGCCGCGCCGCACCATATGACAGCAGGCTGTCGCACGACGTTGCGGACCTGCAGCTGGTTCGCCTTTCTCACACCCAGCGGCGCATCCAGCACGACAAGCCTGGCGGAGGGAGCTATACCGAAAATCGAAGCTGTTACCCAGCCGTTTGAGGAACGGCATTTTGCCGATTTGAAGTGACCCCCTGCTAAGTTCGACGGGCCGCCTGATATCGAGACCGCCCGTCGTAACGCCAGCAAGGCGTGAGAGAGGAGGGATATAGCCCCCTCAGGTATCGTACCGCAAATCGAGCTCTCCCAGGGCAGACCGAACCTCATCGATCGAAACCGGATCCGGCGTTCCCGGAACATGACGAAGAGCTGGCTTCGAATCTATCGCGTAGAAGTCCGAAGCCCATGCGGCGAGAATGGTTCTTTTGTCATCGACAGAAAGTACAGGATCCTTCACCACATCCATTGGACGTCGAAACGGCGACCAGTGAGAGGCGAGAACGTTCGGTCCGTTGTTCACGGCAGATGCGGCAATCTGCTCAAACATGTTATCCATGCTCGGTCACCTCAGCTCACGTGTGGATCCCGACTCCACCGCGGCTTACTCGCGATGATGGGGTCGGTTTCCGGCGCCAGCAGGTCGTGCTTTCGCGCGAAGGCAGCAAACAACCCACGCGCGGTCTCAGCTTCGATCTCGCCGCTCAGGGCAGCTCGACACGCCTTGAGCGCAACCGAATGCGGACCATCCCTTAACGATATCGGCCACTCGACCAGATGGCGGTAAGCGTCCATCACGCTTCGAACCTCCGTCGGAAATCCAAGGCCGACGAGAATACGAACAGGTGTCTCGAACATATCGGGTTTCATAACGCTCTCCTTTCCAACCCGGTGTGCTCATGGGCGCCATCGAAACGGCGCCCGTCTCCAATGTTTCGCTTAGGCGGCGCTCTGGGCTTCGATCTGCGGCGCTATGTCCGGGCGTCCAAGCGCGGAACCGTCAATGCTGACCTTGCGCGGTTTCAATGCCTCCGGGATTTCCCGAACGAGATCGATGGTCAGCAGGCCATTGCTTAATCCCGCTCCACTCACCCTGACATGGTCGGCAAGCTCGAAACGATGCTCGAACGGGCGCCCGGCGATACCGCGGTGCAGATAGGTTTCGGACGGAGAATCCTGCTTCTTGCCAATAACGGTGAGAAGATTGGTCTGGAACGTTATGTCGAGGTCGCCCTCCGCGAAGCCAGCAACCGCAATCGAGATGCGGTAGCTGTCGTCACCCGTCTTGACAATGTCATAGGGCGGCCAGTCGCTGGTCGAACGGTCGCGCTGGGCGTTTTCCAGAAGATTGAAGAGCCGGTCGAAGCCTACGCTCGATCGAAAGAGAGGCGTGTAGTCGTAAGATGTTGCCATAGCCATATCCTCCTGAAAGCAACATGGGTATGGAGCGCCGAAAGACGGCGCTCTCAGCATTGCCAGCCCTGTTGGTCAGCCGCTGGCGGCAAAAGATCTGGTATCTGAAAAATCCGGCTTCAAGTGCTGCCCTGAAGATTTTTTTGCAAATCTCAGTTCAGCTTGAACTCACCTTCAATGCGCCGCCATTCGTTCGGCCGGATCAGGTGCTGATGCGTATAGCGAACGGAATGCAGCGGTCCGTCGAGATTGGCCTGCCAGAAATCGAGGAATTTCTGCATTTCAGGAAAGTCGGGAGCGAGATCGTAATCCTGCCAGACATAGGTCTGCAACACGGATTCGAAATCGGGAATTCGGTAGAGAATATGCGCGGTGGTCAGTCCGTAGCCGCTTATTTGACGCTCGAAATCCGGTGAATATCGCATGCTTCATCTCCGTTTCTCAACAACGCTAAGGTGGCGCAATTGTTCACGATCAGCAACGGGATTTTAAACGTCTAGCATGGGTTTGTTGTTCGTTTACAGTATGTTAGCAGCCGCGCAATGCGAGTGCTGATTTTTTTGACTTCACCCCTTGAATTCGAAAAACCTCAAAACCAGATGATTTCGCGCAAGACGCTCGTTTGAGGTCTTGTACCCGTCCAGACTGGTCATCCGGTCCGGTGATGGGGAACATCGTCACTACTGTTTGTCCATTGGAGGAAAACATGCCTTTCCGACCGCTGCATGATCGCATTCTCGTCCGTCGGGTTGAATCGGAAGAAAAGACCAGGGGTGGGATCATCATCCCCGATACGGCGAAAGAGAAACCGCAGGAGGGCGAAGTTGTCGCTGTCGGCGCCGGCGCCCGCAACGATGCGGGTCAGATCCAGGCCCTCGACGTCAAGGCGGGCGACCGCATCCTGTTCGGCAAATGGTCCGGTACCGAGATCAAGGTCAACGGGGAAGATTTGCTGATCATGAAAGAAAGCGATGTCCTCGGTGTCATTGAAGCTCCGGCCGTGCGCAAGCAGGCGGCCTGAACCAACCAGCGACAAGTCCATCAGTCAGATAGCTGCCTATTGAGGAGTTACAGAAATGGCTGCGAAAGAAGTCAAATTCCACCTCGACGCCCGGGAACGCATGTTGCGTGGGGTCGATGTCCTTGCAAACGCCGTCAAGGTCACGCTCGGACCGAAGGGGCGCAATGTGGTCATCGACAAGTCGTTCGGCGCCCCGCGCATCACCAAAGATGGCGTGTCGGTTGCCAAGGAAATCGAGCTCGAAGACAAGTTCGAGAATATGGGTGCGCAGATGCTGCGCGAAGTCGCCTCCAAAACCAACGATCTCGCCGGTGACGGGACGACCACGGCCACCGTGCTGGCGCAGGCGATCGTCAAGGAAGGTGCCAAGGCGGTTGCTTCAGGCATGAACCCGATGGATCTGAAGCGGGGCATCGATCTTGCCGTTGACGCGATCGTGAATGAACTGAAGACCAACGCGCGAAAGATCTCCAACAACTCTGAGATTGCTCAAGTCGGGACGATCTCGGCAAACGGCGACGAAGAAATCGGCCGATATCTCGCCGAGGCGATGCAGAAGGTCGGCAATGAAGGCGTCATTACCGTCGAGGAGGCCAAGACGGCAGAGACCGAACTCGAGGTCGTCGAAGGCATGCAGTTCGACCGGGGATATCTTAGCCCCTATTTCGTGACGAATGCCGACAAGATGCGGACCGAGTTTGACGATCCTTACATCCTCATTCACGAGAAGAAGCTTTCCAACCTTCAGGCGATGCTGCCAGTGCTCGAAGCGGTAGTTCAGTCCAGCAAGCCGCTCCTCATCATCGCTGAAGATGTGGAGGGCGAAGCGCTCGCGACCCTCGTCGTCAACAAGCTGCGCGGCGGTCTGAAGGTCGCTGCGGTCAAGGCACCAGGCTTCGGTGATCGGCGCAAGGCCATGCTGGAGGACATCGCCGTTCTCACAGGAGGCACCGTTGTCTCTGACGACGTCGGCATCAAGCTCGAGAACGTCACTCTCGACATGCTCGGCCGGGCAAAGAAAGTTGCAATCGAGAAGGAGAACACGACCATCATCGACGGCGTCGGCGCCAAGGCCGATATCGACGGGCGCATCGCGCAGATCCGCGCCCAGATTGAAGAGACCACGTCCGACTACGACCGCGAAAAGCTGCAGGAGCGTCTTGCCAAGCTCGCCGGCGGCGTTGCGGTCATTCGCGTGGGCGGGTCGACTGAGGTGGAAGTGAAAGAAAAGAAAGACCGCGTCGACGATGCACTGCATGCCACCCGGGCAGCCGTTGAGGAAGGTATTCTTCCAGGCGGCGGTGTCGCGCTGCTGCGTTCCATCAAGGCGCTGGATCATGTGGAGACGGCCAATCAGGACCAAAAGGTCGGCATCGAGATTGTCCGGCGCGCCGTCGAGGCACCGGTTCGCCAGATCGCCGAGAATGCTGGTGCTGAAGGCTCCATCGTCGTCGGCAAGCTTCGCGAGAAGACGGACTTCTCCTACGGCTGGAACGCCCAGACGGGAGAATACGGTGACCTCTATGCTCAAGGGGTCATCGACCCGGCCAAGGTCGTTCGCACCGCACTTCAGGATGCGGCCTCTGTCGCAGGTCTCCTGGTGACGACCGAAGCCATGATCGCCGAGAAACCGAAGAAGGATACGTCTCCGCCTCTGCCCGCCGGACCAGGCATGGACTTCTAACGCGATTGTTCAGGCCCGTTCTCCCAAGGACGGGCCTGACGGGCTCCACCGATCGGCCCCGCCGGCTGGCAGGCTACCTAGCTCACAGGTTGGTGTTGGTGCCGCAGCTATTCAGTGAGGTAGATATGCACACGAAGATGTTTGACCGGCCAGTTTACCTGCGTGAAAGGAAGGATCTGGTCCTCGAAATCACGAACCTGGACGATGCGATCGATTTCCTTGAGGAACGGTCTAAAGGAGATCGCGACATCATCCACGACGCAACCCTGAAGACGTGCTACCTGGCGCATGACGGTCACAAGCCAGTCGAAGTTGCGCGAGATGCGCTTCGCTCCTTCGCGAAAAGGAAGGGCATACTCGTGAAGGCCCCCGCGGTGCTCCCCTGGATGATCAAGGCAAGGTCCGGTGGCGGTCGGATCTCACCGTGAACTAACCTTCCCGCGAGAGGCTGCGTTTGTGGCCTCTCACTGGCGTTTCCCGACGATGCCATTATACGACCCCAACCGCACAAACCGGAACTCGGCCGTCATCGATCGACCATCGATCCTGTCCGGCGCAATACGTCTACTTCCAACGGTTAGTGACGATATCTGCAGAGCAGCGTCAGCCTTTGAGGAAACGTGCGCGCACGCCCATTGCGCGAACTGGTGATGGAGCCACACAGACCCCTAAGCCCGCCGGAATGGCGGTAGTCCTCATGCCATTCAGCACCCGCCGGTCATCGACATGGCGGACACCTCGTGACTTGTTGGGAAAAAGCGGCTTAATCACGCGCCACTCGAAGTCGGTAGGCCGTATCGGCTCATGCAAAACCTGAATCACGTTTTCAACACTAACGGAGGGCGAGCGGTGCTCGATTATGAACATGGCTGCTAGACGAGGGGTCACAAGATCATCGAGCAGAAAGCCTCATTCCTCTCTGGCCCCTCGTGCCCAACTTATCTACAGCCTTTGGGCTGCGGACTACGGAATGCGCAACGCGGGCGATCTTACGACTGCCGCCAACCTTCATCCTACGATCTTGGTTGATGGACAATCCGCCGCGCGGGAACTCAGGCTCCCTCAAGCGACGGCAGCTTTTTCACTCACATCTGAGGAGCTTGAACGACTGTATTTCGATCATTCGACTACATCATCGCTGATGATCAGGGCCGTCTGACCAGCACCGTTAATGGGTTCACGGCGTAGTTTTTTGATGTGCGACTTTCTCGGCGTTTGGTTGTAGTTCCGAAGAACTCCTACCGGCCGGCATAGCAAGATTTCCGAGCCGGCCGGCACTGATCGGTTCAATGGTCGGCCTATTCCCGTCTCTGTGATGTGGCGCAACGGTCGTGACTGACAGCGTCGGCAGCGTCGAACTGACCCTCGGCTTCTGGGCCCGTATCGTCGCTTGGTCCTGTTCTCAGTTCAGCGTTGCCTCGGCGCTGTCGCTTCGCGACACCTCGGCGAGTAGAACCAGTTCATCCACTTCTTCGAGAATATCGCCATGGCCGGCGGTCTGCTGCAGGTTGCCGCGTTCGGCGCAGCCACTGGGGCCGGCTGAACAAGCCTCACAGTATACATAGATAAAATTCGACCTCTCGCATCCGGATTCTTCGTAAAGCTTTGGCAATGCAGCTTGTCGCGAAGCAAAACACTTTATGTTAGGATTTCAACATGTCTGTTTGGCGTGGGAGGAAAATTTGTACGTCAAGACTTCCGTCAGATTTCATCGGGGTCTAGTGCTCGAATATCGGACATTCCGTGGATAGCAAGGGCCGCCCAATCTCCTAACTGCGATAATGGTCGCGCAGGCGGCATTAAGCTATTCTTTCCTGATTTCTGAGTGGCCGGCCATGAGTATCGGGCAGCACTGGCATAACCAGGGGCCGAAGAAGTGACTACCGATGGAGAACGCAGGCTGGCGGCAATTTTCATTGCCGATGTCGTGGCTACTCACGACTTGTAGAACTTAATGAGGCGGCAACGCTCGCGGCGGTCAAAGATTTGCGTCGAGCCTTGTTGGAGCTCTTGATCCACGAGATAATGCCGCCAGTGAACTACGCCCGAACATAAGCTTCGAAGTCCTCCTGAAAAAGGCTGCCATCGCAGATCCGGCTCTGCAGGCCATTTCGGAGATCGTGCACGACATCGACCTGAAGGACGCGAAGTTCGCCCGCAAAGAGACACACGGCATCGCCAACCTGATCGCCAGGATTTGCGCCGCCAACACTCAGGACGAGCAACGGATAGCCCAGGGCGGCCCGGTGTTCGACAACCTCTATCAGTACTTCCGCGCCACACGCGCATAGCACGAACATGAGCAGATGCGTGATACCCAAGCTCTCCACCATAGAGAGACGATGCCGGCCGAGCTGCCCGCGCTTCGCTCGGACGCAGCAGGAGTCCGAAAACGTCAGGCGCAGATATGCCTAAGGCGCGAGACATTCCTCGCATATGCCACAAGCGTCGACGTCCATACGTGAGGCTGGGAACTGCTTTTGACAACACAGGCACGTCGCGGTGCTCCGTTCGTCACGCTTTATGGGCTTAGGCGGAATGATTTCGATTAGACGATCGGTAGGAAGTTTCAGTACCACTTGGTCCATCTCGAGGCTCCATGTCGAGGATGGAATATGAGATAGGAAGCACCGGAGCTTGTGCAAGAGACTCCTCTCAAAGAGTCTTCACTGACGCTTTCATCGGTCATCCACCAGTGAAAGGCTGATGCCAATCACAAGCCGAAGCACCCAGCGCGTTGGCGACCGTCTCGACGTTGATGACGCGGGCACGGTTCACTTCCCGAACAAAGCTGGCTATGTAATCGTCTGCCAGGTTCATCACGATGTCCTGCCCCGTGCCCTGTTGCACAACTTCCCCATCCCAGTAGCGCGCCACGGTCCCGGACGAGCGACAGACGTCGACGTGAGCGGCCAAAAGCTCACGAAATCCAAACAATATCGGGTAGCAGAAATGATCCAACCCCACCTCCTGCTCGTATCGAATGCTGATAAAAACAACGAGAGCAAACGAACCAGCCATGTTCCGAACTGCAATAACAATCGCAGCTTTGTTCGCGGCTACTGCTTCAGAGGCTGCCGCGGAGCGATACAAAGCAAACGAGATCGGGGGAGAGATCGTCGGCCGGCGTATCTTCCTTGAAGCCCCCCTCGGTGGGGAATTCCCGCTCAACTATCGAAGGAGCGGCAGTGTCGACGGTGACGGCGAAGCTTTAGGCCTCGGTAGGTTCGTCAAACCCAAAGACACCGGCACTTGGTGGATACAGTCTGACCGCCTCTGCCAGAGATTTCGCACCTGGTACGACGGGCGCTCCATGTGTTTCGAGCTATATCGCGTCGATGGAGAGAGACTGAAGTGGATCCGCGACGACGGAAAGACCGGCATAGCCCGAATAGGTCCTGAACTTTGAAGTGGCACCGGATACGGGAAATGGAATGGATGCTTATGCTTTGCAACGGATTTGAGAGAGGAGAAGCATGCACACCTTCAGTGTTTTTCTCACGGCAGTCGCTATGAACCTCGCATTTATCAAACCAGCGGCCGCCGAATCCTTTTCGCTTGAGGGTTTCTTTACGGGCAAGTCGATCGCGGAAGGTAGCTTTCACAGCATCACCGGGGTCAAGAAGTCATTCCAGGTTCAGTTGCTGGGCAAATGGGATGGTCGAACCCTGACGCTTAGGGAAGATTTCACGTTCGATGACGGCACTCGCGATCGCAAGACGTGGCGGTTCATCAAAGATGGACCCGGCACGTATTGGGGTATGCGCGAGGACGTGATCGGAAAGACCGAGGTGCGGATTAAGGATAACGTCGCACGCTTCAGCTATCTGGTCTTCCTGGACCCGGAAAACCGCAAGAACAAGGTGCGCTTTCACGACACAATGAGATTAAACAATGATGGCCGGGTACTCAACACCGCCTACGTGACGAAGATCGGACTTCCGGTTGCCTGGACACGTGTAGAGTTCAGGAGGCGGTGACGGATGGGCGGAGCATTTTGCAGAAGCGAATCCAGGTCATCCACCTCGACGCTCATCCTCTATGCGCTACCAGCGTTTCCGCTGGCGGCGCTCGCCTTGCCGCTTTTCGTGATTGTCCCAACGTTTTACTCCGAAGTGATCGGACTTCCTATCGCGGCAGTTGGCGGCGCACTTTTTGCCATTCGTGTTCTTGATGCGGCCAGCGATCCGATGTTCGGGTGGCTCGCCGACCGTTGGCCTGGGGCCTGCGGTCGCCGTCGCGGCTTTTTTGTGGCGTCGATCCCGCTGACTGCAAGTGCCGCGTTCATGCTTTTCTGGCCGCCCCAATCGGTCGGACTGGGCTATCTGGTTCTATGGGGCGGGCTTTTGTCACTTGGCTTTACCTGGACATCTCTTCCGTACACTGCCTGGGGCGCAGAACTTTCAAGCGACTATGCCGAGCGAACACGCATCGCCGCTTTCCGCGAAGGGACGACACTGATCGGCACCTTAGCGGCCATAAGCCTCCCTTTCGTTTTCAGGCCGACAGCCCGCACTGGTGCGGAGGGGCTAGAGACGATAGCCATCCTGGTCGCGGTGATGCTCCCGATCACAGGTCTTGCGGCGTTCGCCTTCGTTCCTGAACCGTTTAATCGGTCGAGGCGGGAGCCTGGATTGGTGCAAAGCCTCGTTTTCATGTCGAAGAACAGGCCCTTCCTGCGTCTCATCGCAGCTTTTCTTTTGAACGGCTTTGCCAACGCAATCCCAGCTACTTTGTTTCTTTACTTCGTCTCAGAGCGTCTCGGCGCACCGGATTGGCGCGGCCCGCTTCTCCTTCTCTACTTCGCATGCGCTGTCATCGGCGTACCGATCGCGTTGAAGACCGCAAGGCGGTGGGGCAAGCACAAGGCGTGGAGCAGCGCCATGATAGCGACGTGCGCCATATTCGCGCTATCTGGATTTCTCGGAGACGGCGATCTGGTTGCCTTCGGTGCGATATGCGTTTGTACCGGCCTTTTGCTCGGCTTCGACCTGGTCTTGCCGCCGTCCATGCAGGCAGACGTAATCGACAATGACACAGCAGTCACCGGCTCTCAGCGGACGGGCATGTATTTCGCCGCGTGGGCGCTTGCCACAAAGCTCTCGCTCGCGGCAGCCGTGGGGGCGGTATTTCCGTTGCTGAGTGTGTTTGACTTCGATCCAGCTCAAGAACGTTCGTCGCCCCACGCGCTCGAGGGACTTTCGATGCTTTACGCCTGGTTACCGATCGTTCCGAAACTCGCAGCAATCGGCCTCATGTGGCGTTTTCCGATCGATCGCGTGGCCCAACGAGACCTTCTTGGCCGCATTTGACGGTATTGAGCTCGTCTACGGCTGCCAGGTTGATGACACGTTTTCCCTATCGCCCACTGAGGTAGGTTTCCATGACTATCGGTCGCGATTTAATCAACAATCACGCCTTCCACGAGACGGATCGTCGAAAGGTGGCGTGGGTTACCGGCGCAAGCTCCGGAATCGGTAAATCGCTTGCAATTCGGTTGGCACTCGATGAGTGGACCGTAGCCGTGAGCGCACGGAACACCGCTGGGCTTGAGATGCTCGCAAAATCGCTGGAGAACAAGGTCCATTCTTTTCCCCTCGATGTGACCGACCGCGAAGCGACTGAAATCGCCGTACGCGACATTGAAATGCGCCTAGGGCCTATTTCCTTGGCGGTTTTCGGCGCGGGCACGTACCGGCGCGATAGCCTGTCGACCTTCGACGCCGCGGCCATCGGAGATATGGTCGGGCTCAACATCATGGGAACCGTGAACTGTTTGCAGGCAATTATGCCAGCGATGACAGCGCGCCGGTCGGGGCGGATCGCAGTAATGGCGTCCGTCGCGGGCTACACGGGCCTTCCTGGGGCCGCAGGCTACGGCGCGACGAAAGCCGCGTTGATCAACATGTGCGAAGCACTTTATCCCGAACTGGAAAGGCAGGGCGTTCAGATGACAATCATCAATCCAGGATTTGTCGATACGCCTTTGACCCGCCGGAATGACTTCCCAATGCCCTTCCTGATCTCGTCGGAAAGTGCGGCGGAATACATCAAGCGCGGGCTTGAGCGAGGACAGTTCGAGATCGCATTCCCTTGGAGGATGAAAGTGGTCTTGAAGCTATTGAAGGCCCTCCCTCCAAGCCTGCGGTTCGCCTTGACGCGCCGAATGTTGCGTCAGGACGAAACCTGACATCCGTCACTTGGATTCCAGCCGGAACTGGTAGACATCGATGGTACCGTTGCGAAAGCCGGCGGCGCAGTAGTGAAGGTAGTAGAGCCACAAGCGCTTGAATCGTTCGTCGAATGCAGCGGATTTAATTTTGTGCCAACTCTTGAGGAAAGCACCTTCCCACATGAGCAGGGTTTTTTCGTAGTCACGGCCGAAGGAAAATGCGTCCCGCACCAGCAAGCCAGAGAATACAGCCTCCCGCCTGAAAGCTGCCGCAGAAGGCAGCAAGCCACCGGGAAACACATGGGTTTGGATAAAGTCGGCGTTGCGCCGGTAACGCTCAAACCTTCTCTCATCGATCGTAATCACCTGGATCAGCGCTTGTCCGCCTGGAGCGAGGTTTGCTCGGAGCTGAGCGAAGTAAACCGGCCAATTCTCCTCTCCGACGGCTTCGAACATCTCTATGGAGACGATCTTGGTGAAGCATCCTTTGCAATCTCTATAGTCCTGCAGCCGCACCTCGGCCAACGGAGACAATCCCTTGTCTGCCAGCCGAGCTCTTGCAAAGTCGTCCTGTTCCTTCGACAAAGTCAGCCCGGTAATGCGACACCCCGTGCGCGAGGCAGCGTACTCCATAAACCCACCCCAGCCGCAACCGATCTCAAGAACATGGTCTTGCGGACCGATTCGAAGCTCTTTTAGGATCCTGTCGTACTTAGATTGCTGGGCCTCACCGAGTGACTGCCCTTCCCGCTCAAAGATAGCGGCAGAATACGTCATCGTCTCATCGAGCCATGCGCCGTAAAAACCGTTCCCGAGGTCGTAATGGAACGCGATATTTCGGCGGCTCCCGGCGCGGGAGTTTCGTCTGAACAGATGCCGGAGGTAAGCGAGGCGGCTTAGTAACGGGCGAGACGCGAGCGCGGGCTTGAGGGTCTCGTCGTTGGCAAGCGCCAGATCCATGAGCGCGCCCAGGTCTGGCGTCTCCCAGTCCCCATCGAGATAGGATCGCGAAAACCCCAGGCTGCCGCTGGTTAGCATACGCCAGACCGGTCTTGCGTTCCTGAAGACGATCGCTGCAGTCGGACCAGGGACGTTCCCCTTGATCAAATGCACCGCCCCGCACGGGAACTCCGCGCGTAACTGCCCGCTTTTGATACGGGCAAGCCAACCGCATACTATTCTCTGCCACAGCGGGCGACCCGATATTGGCAACGCCGCACCCCGATCAAGCTCGCTCATGCCAAGGTGTCTTTCTGTTCAAAGCGGGAGACAATCGTTGTAGCGACCAGCAGGTCCGCCGGTTGATGACGATGCACGGGCATGCCCTTTAGCCAGATTTTGAGCGCCTCCCAATGGATCGCACCCATTACTTTTACAGTCATGAGGGGGTGTTTTAGGAACGTTAGAAAAAGCCTCTTATCCGAGATCTCTTCCCTTTCACCGGAAAATACAGCCGTGAGAAGTCGCCCGTCACAATCGTTTTCGGTTATGCCGACGAACACGGTTTCCCCCGGCGGCCTGAGGTTGAACTCGTAGCGGCAATCCATGGGTACAAACGGAGAAACGTAAAGTTCTTTGACGCACGACTGCCGGATCGCTCCGCCTTGGTCGTCGCTCACCGGAATGACATAGGTATGACGTTCGTGGAACGTGTTGCAGACCTCATAGAGAACGGCCCGGACTTGGCCATCGCTTGCCTCACAGTAAAAGACGGTCAAAGGGTTGAAGACGTAGCCGAGAATGCGGGGGTAACATAGTACACGGATACGCAGCTGCTTCGCGTCCACCCCGGCCTCAGAAAGCTGGCGTTCGACCCAGCTGCGAAGCGCGCCTGCTTCACCATTGCCGTGATCGCTGTCGCGAAAGCTGAAAAGAGCCCAGCGATTATGGCTGAAAAGGCGCAGCTTGCGGTCTAAGGACTCCAACTCATCCAGATCGAGGAGCAGCGAAAAGACCCTGTAGGAAAGCCTATGCCGGCGGGGCCGAAACCGAACGTGCCACACTTGCCCGCTGTAAAGAGCCGACCTTGACATCATTGAGCCGCCGCGTAACCGATCTCCGAGGGGATCCGGTCAGAATCGTCACGGACCGCCCACGGACGCCGCATGCCGGAGATCGCCTCGGCAACCGCAAGCCCGGACTGCAAGCCGTCCTCATGGAATCCACTGCCGAAGTGCGCCCCGCAAAACCAGACACCGCCGCGTCCCTGGAGACGCCAAAGCTCCTTTTGAGACACCAAGGCTCGATGATCGAACAGAGGATGGTCATAATCGAATGTCGCGATTATCCGCTCACTGGCTATCTTTTGATGCGGGTTCAGCGTCACAAAAAGCGGTGTCGCCGGATCGATGCCTTGCAATCGGTTCATCCAATAGGTCACACAAAGCTGGCGCTCACCGCAATCGTCCGACGCGCCAATGTAGTTCCAGCTCGACCACACGTTTCGCCGTTTGGGCATCAATGAGGTATCTGTGTGCAGAACCACCTTATTGCTCGTGTAACCGATCGCCGACAACAGCTCTCTTTCACGTGCGTTAGGTTCCGCAAGCATCGCCAAAGCCCGGTCGGCGTGAGTTGCGATGACAACATCCGTGAACGTGTCACGATTGCCATCACGATCGGTTATGATCACGGTCCCCACCTCGCGGCGGATCTCCCGGACTGCCTTTCTTGTTCGAAGCTCGCCGGAATAGTCCGACATTAGCCTGTTAACATATTCTCGGCTTCCGCCGGTCACGGTTCGCCAGCGAGGCCTGTCCGTTAATGCAAGCAAACCATGACTGTCGCAGAACCGAATGAAGGCATGCAGGGGATAATCTCGCATGCGTGTGGTGGTTGTAGACCAAATCGCAGCGCCCATGGGAAGGAGATGATCGGTAATGAAAGCCTGGCTATAGCCATTCTCGTCAAGATACTGACCCAGTGTCTTGCCAGCCAGATTCCGGCAATTGAGGGCCTTGGGAGCGGCGCGATAGAAGCGCAAAATGTCTGACAATATTCTCCAAAAGCGCGGACGAAGTGCGTTCAACGGCTGAGCAAACAAGCCTGTCAATCCAGAGCCCGAGTATTCGAATGCCCCGCCATCCAACGACGCGGAGAACGACATGTTGGAGGCTTGGGTCGGGACGTTGAGGTGGTCGAACAGCGCTACGAGGTTGGGATAGTTGCGATCGTTATAAACAATAAACCCTGCGTCGACGGGAACCGGCCCAAAAGCCGTGGGGGCCACAACTGTATTGGCATGACCTCCGGGCTTGTCGCCGGCCTCGTATAGCACCACCTCCAAGCTCTTACCGAGTAGCCAGGCCGCGGACATCCCCGAAATACCGGCGCCAATCACAGCGACACGCCGTTGCCCGAATTCACCCCTCATACCCCGATCAAACCGCATGTCGTCCCTCATTTTGACCAACACCTACGAACGCACTACGAAAAAATCTCCCGATCGGATTGATCACCTTGCAAAATCTTGAACAACAATGATCCAAGAAGCGGGAGGCATCGTAACTGGTGCCATGGAGACAATTCTTGCGATTTCGGCTACCGCTGTTCCAGATATCCCATTTGTTCGACCTGGGCATGAGCGCCTGGTCGGACTTGGGAGGGATAAGAAGCGTGGACGCATGATAGAGCCGGCCGAGGAACTGACTAAAGATCAAGCCTGCTCTCTGCTTGAGGCAGTTGGTCGCAAGCGAGATATCGAATCTTTCGAGGCGCTGTTCCGCTATTACGGCCCGCGCGTTAAGGCCTATATGGCGCGCCTGACGCGTGATCCAAACGTTGCAGAGGAATTGATGCAGGAAGTGATGATCACCGTTTGGAACAAGGCAGGCCAGTTCGAAGCGAAACGTGGTAACGCAGGTACGTGGATCTTCACGATTGCCCGTAACCTTCGTATCGACGCCTACCGCAAGAACCGGAGGCCGGATTTCGACGTCAATGACCCCGCATTTGTGCCGGACGATGCAAAAAGCGCGGAGAACGAGCTGGCGGAACGCCAGGATGCGACCCGGTTGAAGGACGCCATGAAGGACTTGCCTCAGGAACAAATCCAATTATTGACGCTGTCGTTCTTCGACGATTGTTCTCACAGTGCGATTGCCACCAAGCTGAACCTGCCGCTGGGAACGGTGAAATCGAGAATCCGACTTGCCTTTGCGAGGCTTCGGACTGCGCTGGAGGACGGAAAATGAATATCCGTCATCATGTGAGCGACGAATTGCTGGTGGGATATGCATCCGGCACGCTTGAAGAGGGTTGGCGGCTTGCTGTTGCTACGCATCTTGCCCTGTGCCCGAACTGCCGGGCAAGGCTGACGCTGATGGAAGACGCCGCCGGAGAGCTGTTTGAGAGCATATCGCCAGTGCCAATCGAGGTCTCGTCGTTCAATCGGTTGAAAGAGCGCATACGAGCCGGGGAAGAAAACCGTAGCGTCTCGCCGAGGGAGCCAACGAAAGTAGTCAAAGTCGTTTCGCCACCAACCATCCCGGAGCCATTGAGATCCTATCTTGGAGGAGATCTGGCGGAGCTGAAATGGAAGTCCCTGGGACGTGGCGCGTATCATATTCCGATCGAGCTCGCCGATCGGTCGACAGCGGCGCGTCTGCTTCGCATACCTGCTGGAAAACCGGTGCCTGAACACAGTCACGGAGGTCGCGAGTTGACACTGGTGCTCAGTGGCAGTTTCAGTGACGGAGAGCTCTTGTTCGCCCGCGGCGATATTGAGGAGGCAGACACGAGCGTTCGACACCAGCCCCTGGCAACGCCTGAGCAAGATTGTATCTGTCTGGCAGTAACCGACGCGCCGCTCAGGTTCTCGAGCTGGTTCATGCGTTTGCTGCAGCCCGTGCTTCGGATCTGATCGGAGCGACCGATGACCTACGCGATATCCTACGTGGCGACAGCGATCGTGTTCCTCGGTTTGGACTTTTTGTGGCTGACTGGGTCGTCGAATTTCTATCGCAGCCGAATTGGAGAGCTTCTGCTCGGCCATCCAAATCTCATTGCCGCCGCTGCATTTTACCTCATTTATGTCACCGGTGTTTCATATTTTGCCGTCATACCTGCGCTCAGCTCCGGACGTTGGACGATGGCGCTTGTATCGGGCGCTCTGCTCGGCCTTGTCGCTTTCGGCACTTACGACATGACCAATCTGGCGACGATCAAGGGGTGGTCGTTGCAAGTCAGCTTGGTGGACATGGTGTGGGGCGTCTTCATAACCACGGCATCCGCTCTCGCCGGATATTTTTCCGTTTCGACGGTACAAAAGTTGATGTGACCGACTTCTCCAGACCACTCTACCTCGGAGATTGAGGCGGCCAGAGCGGGATCAACTCATATCGCGCGAAGATAGAAAGCTTCGAAGACGTTCGGAACTCGGATTGCTCAAAACATCGCGAGGATCGCCCTGCTCTTCGATCACACCCTGGCTCAGAAAGATGACATGATTGCCAACGTCGCGGGCAAACGCCATTTCGTGGGTTACGACGATCATCGTTCTTCCCTCCTCGGCCAATCGCCGCATCACCCGAAGCACCTCGCCGACAAGTTCGGGATCAAGCGCCGAGGTTGGCTCGTCGAAAAGCATGATCTCCGGTTCCATTGCGAGCGCCCGGGCGATTGCTACTCGTTGCTGTTCTCCCCCTGAGAGAAAGGCCGGAAAGGCGTCCCGGCGATGCGATACACCGACTTTTTCCAAGTACGCATCGGCTCGCTCAGCGGCCTCGGCGCGGTTTATCCCCTGCACGCGCATTGGCCCCAGCATCACGTTCTCCTTCGCCGTCATGTGGCTCCACAGGTTAAACTGCTGAAAAACCATCGACAAACGGGAGCGCATCGAAGCGAGCCTCTTGGCGTCATGTACCATCAGGTCACCATTCGACGCCTTCCTCAGGTCAAGTTTTTCTCCCTGAAACCGGTAGCTGCCCTCGGACGGGTGCTCCAGGAAATTGAGGCATCGCAAGAACGTGCTTTTGCCGGAACCGGACGCGCCGATCATGGAAATCACATCTCCACGCCTCGCGCTGAGCGAGATGCCTTTGAGCACCTCGACAGTCCCGAACCTCTTTCGGATGTTGGTCACTTCGAGCATCGCCGTCATAGTCTGTCTCCGTGTCTTGGCGCTCATGGGCTTAAAAGTGGACCGTTGCGGAACACATCGTTGCCGGCGATCTTGCCGAGACGTTTGCCTCGCTCGGCAATGCGGCTGTCAGCGCGTGCGTAGAACACGCCTGATGTCTGGGCCTTTACGGCTGTCACCGTGCCTGAAAGCGGGTCGATGATCTCAGCGATCACATCACCAGCGCTTACGTGATGGCCAAGGTCGAGTGCGTAGCTCACCACCCCCGCAGACGGTGAAATGACAGCTTCTGAACCGGCAAGGGGCGTGGGCTCGCACAGTTTGGCCGGCGCTTTCCCCGCCGAACCCTTGACGACCCCTAGATCGCGAAGGAACTCGACGATCGCTTGCGCGTCGCTGCGGGCACGTCGCCTATCGACATCGCTTCGACCGCGCAACTCAACGGTGGTCGATGCGCAGCCGAGCGGGATGTTCGCGTCTGGCAGCGCTCTTGCCAGGTCCAACCATGGGCGCACGAGGGCCTCGTCGAACGGATTAAGTCCTGAGATCTCAGCAAGCAGCACTGCTCTTGCGTGAACGCGCGTCGCCAGCGACGAGAATGTCTGGGCGAAATGCGGTTGGGTGTAGAGATGAACCTCGGCTTCCCCGTCGCAATGAAGGTCCAGCACATAATCGGCGTCGATCGCAAGTTTCATGAGGCATTTGCGAACATTGTCCGAAGGGGTGACGACGTCCCATTCCTCAACCAGTGCCATCAACTCGGCGCGTATGGCGGCCATGTTGGCGCTGGCGTCTCTGCCTAAGCGGTCAGAAAGTCGGGGGGGCAGTTTAGGTCCGAAATCGGGATAATGCCGGTTGAAGTTCCGTCCGTCATAGAGATCGAAACGGCCTTCCTGCTGACCAAGTGAAAATTGGGACAGCCCGACCGGATTGGCAACCGGAACAACCCTAACGCGGCCCAAGATCGCGTCGTCCGCCTCAAGCATCGCCAACGTCTCGCAAAGCGCATGCGCGACGATGATGCCGGGAGCCTCGTCGGCATGGAGACCACCTTGGATATAGACGAGCGGCGTGTCTCCCTGCCGCCCGAATTCGACACATTTCAAGCGATGCCGCGTGCAGGGTCCCTGACCTTCGATTTCAAAGATTGTCTCTTTCATCATGCAACTTTCGGATTGAGGCGCTCGGCTGGCTGCTCTTTGGCGTTCGGAACGTCTGAGCGGGACAGATGCCGCAAAAAATGCTTCTCGAGCCGGCGGAACAAAGTGGTGAGACCAATGGTCAGACACAGATAAATTACGGCGGCGACGCCGAAGGATTCCGCCAGGACCAGATAGTTGGTGTAGACGTCCCGGGCGACCCGCATCACCTCGACGATCGTCACCGTGCTGGCAAGGGCGGTGGCATGCATCATCATCACCACCTCGTTGCCGTATTGGGGCAGCGCGCGACGCCAGGCCGATGGCCAGATCACGTATCTAAGGACCGCCGCGCGGCTCAAGCCGATCGATCGTGCCGCTTCAATTTCGCCTGGCGCTGTGGTTCGGATCGCGCCGGCGAATATCTCGGTCGTATAGGCGACGGTGTTGATCGTCAGCGCAAGCCACGCGCAAAACCACGGAGAACGGAATAGCGGCCATAGCACGCTGCTGCGCACGAATTCGAATTGGGCCATTCCGTAGTAGATGACAAACAGCTGAACAAGAAGCGGCGTGCCGCGGATGACGTAGGTGAACAACCAAACCGCGCGAGAGAAAGGCGACCGCGACGAGCGCACGAGTGCCAGGGGAACCGAGATCGCAAAACCGCTGACGATGACGGTTGCCAACAGGATCAAAGTGTTTATCAGACCGCCCGCGAATGCCGGCAGGTTATCGACGATGATTTCCCAGTCGATCATGCCGCACCTCCGCTGCGAACACCGCGTGAGGATACCTTCTCAAGCGCTCCGAAGAGGAGAACCGAACATGTGGTGACGGCGAGATAGATGAGGCCGATCAGCGCGTAGAACGTAAATGGCTCCCGCGTGGCCGCAGACGCAAGCCCAGCCCGGTGGACCATGTCGTCGAGCCCTATAATCGACACCAGGGCTGTCGCCTTCAACATGACCAACCACGTATTCGTCAGGCCGGGCACGGCGTGCCGTATCATCTGCGGCAGCAGAATGTATAAGGCCACCTGCCAGCGGGAAAGACCGTATGCAAAGCCAGCCTCTATTTGCCCCGCCGGCACGCTGAGTATCGCTCCCCTGAACGTTTCGGTCAGGTAAGCTCCGAATACAAATCCGATCGTGCTAACGCCGGCTATGTAGGGGTCGACATCGAGATAACCCCACCCATAGGTTTCAGAAATGGAATTTAGCAAGATCTGGCCGCCATAGAAGACCACGAGCATAACGAGCAGATCCGGCAATGCGCGCACCGTCGTCGTGTACGCAGTAGCCGACAATCTTGCCGCCTTCCCGCCGTAGACCTTTGCGGATGCGCCAATCAGGCCAATAACACAAGCGATCGCCAGTGAGACCGACGCCACGCTGAGGGTCACACGAAGCCCCTCCAGAATCATCGGTAGATAACCTTGGAACATGGAACAGCACCCCTTGCAATCGGCGCCACCCAGGCGCCGATCGCGGGAAAAGAACTACTTCTTTGCCGATTGCGGCGTCACGTCGAAGTCGAAGTATTTGCCCGACAGCTGCTTATAGGTACCGTCGGTCATGATGGAAGACAGAGCGGTATCTATTTCCTCGCGCAGAGCGCCATCTGACTTACGCACGGCGATCCCGACGCCGCCGTCGGCGTCCTCGCCCAGGAAGAGGGTGTCTCCGACTTGCTCAAAATCCTTTCCTTCGGGCTTCTTCAGGAAAGATTCGGCCGAAACAACCGACGATCCGAAGGCGATGTCGCCGCGGCCCGCCGCCAGTTCCAGGTAGACGGCCGGTTCCTTGTCCACCGCCAAAACGGTGCTCTCGGGGTAGTTCTTCGCAACATACTCGGCACGCGGAGAGTTGCGCAAGACGATGATCGTCTTGCCTTTTAGCTCTTCCGGCGACCAGCTCTTGTAGTCACCCTTGCGCGCCACCCATCGCGACGGGACGTCATAGTAAGGGTTGGAAAAGTCGACGACCTTCTTGCGCTTTTCGTTGATCGTCATCGAAGCCACGATGATGTCGAACTTCTTGGCATTGAGCGCCGGGATCATCCCGTCCCATTCCTGCTGCACCATCACGCAGTTCTTCTTCATCTTCGCACAGATCGCATTTGCGATGTCGATATCGAAGCCGGAGAGCGTTCCATCGGGAGCAACTACGGAAAAGGGCGGATAGTTTCCTTCCACGCCTATGCGGAGATCCTCTGCAAACGCAGTGCCGGCGAGCATCGTTGTGGCAACGATTGAAGCGAGAAATTTCATTCGCATGCGATTTCCTCCCAAAATCAGCTAAGCTAACTTCTCAATGGCAGGAATTTTTCATAGAGTCAACAAATGAAAGAAAATTTGCATACACCCCACACCTGGAACGCAGAAGCCGATCGCCGCTTTGCGACCTCTCCTCTAGGCCTGGAACTTAGCAGTCTCCTGCGGGACGGATCAGCGTCTCAGCGGGCACTGTCCGGTTTTGTGCTGAGGGACCCGATGTTCGTGGCAACGCACGGCATCGAGGAACTCGCTTCCGCAACGGGAACTTCGGCTTCGAGCGTCAGCCGTTTTGTTCGAGACCTCGGATTGGCGAGCTTTTCGGATTTTCGCTCGTCCACTGCCGCTATGGTGAGCGAATTGATTGCGCCTGTCGCCAAGCTCGATGCGTCGATCAGAGACCTCGATAAACGTAGCCAGGGTGTCGAACTTAGCATCGAGGTGACGGGCTCCAACATCGACGCGCTCAAGAGCCCGCAAACCGCCGAATACATACGCCTTGCTTGCGGCGACATAAGAGCGGCTCGAAGGGTATTCGTGATAGGCTTTGGCCTTTCTGCGCACCTCGCGGCAATGTTGGTCCTTTCGTTGCAACCTTATCGCGACGAAGTTGTAAATGTCGCTCAATATGGAGGAACGGAGTCGGCTGCCGCGCGCGCGATGTCGATTGGAGAAGGCGACGTACTGGTGGCAATATCTTTTCCCAGGTATTCCAGGGATGTTGTGGAGATCGTCAGATATGCGCGTGACAAAAAGGCGAAAATTGTTGCCATAACGGATTCTCCAGCCGCTCCGCTTGCTCAATTCGCCGACCGATTGCTTCTCGCGCCATCCAGACACCCGGTTCTTTCGGCCACAAACGTCCCGGCCATGGCAATCATCGAAGCCCTGGCGTCCGACTTCATGCTGGCGGATCCTGACAATGTCAGGCGAGCGGAGCAACTTGCCAAGGCTATTTCATCGTACCTTACTGAGGGGGATTGACGCGCCAACCATCCCCTTAAGGCCAAATGGATCGAAGGTAGGCGCTCTTCGTTTATAGGTCTGCTTGCCGAGGGTCCACCCAACGCATGAGCACCGATGACCGCCTGCAATTACGCAGATTAGACTGGATGCTCAGTCGAAAGGCCATTTGATCCTGTGGAGACCTGCGATGCACGGCCCCCCGGCTGCAAGCTAATCAGCGCTTCAAGCCATTAGGTGAGCTGAAGGGCGCGCTCGGCGCGTGTGAAGCCTCTCTGTCGATATCAGGAGTGAGCCGTTTCATCTATCAGACCGGCGCGCCTTTCCATATGTGATGAAAACCTTCGCGGCCACACCAGGCGCTAATCCAACGAGCCGTTCCCCTCGTAATTACTCTTGGTTATTTCAAATGGTGTCGTCTCAACATGAACCGCTGTCGCAGACTGATTTTCATTTTTGGCGACCATCTGTCCCACAGGATCTCAAGCCTGGATGGGGCTGATCCGCAAAGAGATGTCGTCCTGATGTGCGAGGTGGTAGAAGAGGCCACCTACGTGAGGCATCACAAAAAGAAAATTGTGCTGATCTTTTCAGCCATGCGGCATTTCGCGGATGAATTGCGCATCCGAGGATTTTCAGTGCGTTACGTGCGGCTCGACGATGCGGACAATTCAGGATCCTTCACCGGCGAACTGAGCAGGGCTGCGGATATGCTTTCACCGGACTGTGTCGTCGTGACCGAGCCCGGAGAGTGGCGTGTCCGCCAGGCGGTTTCGAGTTGGCAGTCTATGTTCGGGGTTCCAGTCGATGTTCGTCCCGACGCCCGTTTCTTATGCTCCCATGAGGAGTTTACGGCTTGGGCAGACGGGCGGCGAACACTTACCATGGAGTTCTTCTATCGCCACATGCGTCGTAGAACCAATCTTCTCATGCAGGGAGACGATCCTGTCGGCGGCCGTTGGAACTTCGATTCGGAAAACCGAGCCCCCGCCAAATCGGACCTTTTTCGGCCTGCTCGACTGCAATTCAAGCAGGACACGATAACCCGCGAAGTCATCGATCTCGTGGAATCCCGCTTTTCTGGACATATGGGTACGGCGGAAGATTTCAACTTCGCGGTGACTTGCTCTGATGCTCAAGATGCGGCTGGCGTTTTCATTCGTGATTTTCTGCCGCTTTTTAGCAAAACGCAGGATGCGATGCTGAAAGACGACGCCCTCCTTAATCACTCCGTCCTTTCACCGTACTTGAACCTGGGTTTGCTCGATCCCTTCGAGCTTTGCAAAGCGGCGGAACGCGCCTACTCCGAAGGCAGCGCGCCGCTTAATGCCGTCGAGGGCTTTATCAGGCAGATCATTGGTTGGCGGGAATATGTGCGCGGAATGTATTGGCGGCTCATGCCGGAATACGCCCACCGGAACGTCTTCAAGGCATCGCGTCCGCTACCCGACTTCTTCTGGACGGGAAAGACGGACATGGCGTGCCTTTCGACGACGCTCAAGGACACTATCGACAACGCCTACGCGCACCACATACAGCGTCTGATGGTGACCGGGAATTTCGCTATGCTTGCGGGTCTTGACCCCTTTGCGCTCCACGAATGGTATCTGGAAGTCTATGCAGATGCCTTCGAATGGGTGGAACTCCCAAATGTAATTGGGATGAGCCAGTTCGCGGATGGCGGCTTGCTGGGATCAAAGCCCTATTGTGCCAGTGGCGCCTACATTTCCCGCATGTCGGATTATTGCGAGGGCTGCAAATACGATGTCCGAAAGAAGGCCGGAACGTCCGCCTGCCCGTTCAATTCTCTCTTTTGGGACTTTCTGGACCGCCATGCGGAACAGCTTTCTACGAACCGGCGGCTTCACCAATCTTACGCCACCTGGAGGCGCATGACGGAGGACCGGAGAAATGGCTATCGGCAAAGTGCCAGCACCTTCCTGCAACGTCTGGACGAGGGTCTTGGTGTTTAGAGGAGGATTGTAAGATGCCGCTCGCGTCACTTGCTCAAGGATACCGCGCGGTTGTTTTGGGAGCGAGCGGCGGCATCGGAACCGCAATCGCCGGCGAACTCCGGTCCGATCCCAATTGCCTGCAGCTTGTAACGCTCTCGCGTAGGGAAAATGGCTTCGATATCACAGACGAAGAGAGTGTCGTTGCGGCAGCAGCGGAGGCTGCAGACGGGCTGCACCTTGTTTTTTGTGCGACCGGGGGACTTGTTGTCGATGGAGTCGGCCCTGAAAAATCACTCAAGCAAATCGACCCCCTTGTGATGATGCGGCAATTCGCGCTGAACGCTATCGGACCAGCACTCGTTCTCAAACATTTCGCGCCGAAGCTCGCCCGCAGGGAACGCAGCATCTTCGCCTTTCTGTCTGCCAGAGTGGGGTCGATCGGAGACAATCGCCTTGGGGGCTGGATATCCTACCGGGCGTCGAAGGCTGCACTCAACCAGATCGTCCGCACAGCTTCCGTAGAACTGAGCCGCACCCATCCGCGCGCGGTAGTCATCGCGCTGCATCCAGGAACGGTCGCGACAAAAATGACGGTCGACTACTCCACCCACCACCGCCAGCTGAATCCGAGCGCGAGCGCATGTGCAATGTTCCAGATGATTGATGGATTGACTGCGGAAAACACCGGAGGGTTCTTTGCCTATGATGGGCTGCCCATTGAGTGGTGAACATTGTTACGCGGCATAGAACTTACATCTTGATGTGCACGGCGAAAACGTCCGGTGATTTCAAGCGTCGTTGTGATGCTGAGCATCGCAGGGAGCGATCCGACCCGTTTGCCGCCGACGTGGTCGGCGGCAAAGGCGTGGGGCAACGCGACCGCTTTTGTCACGCGTTGGGAAGCAGGACCTTGTCGATCACATGAATGACACCGTTCGATTGCTTGACGTCGGCGACCGTCACGGTGGCCGTGCCACCTGTTTCGTCGGTGAGTGTGATCTTATCGCCATCCATCTTTGCCGAGAGCATGCAACCGCCGACGGTCTTGACCGGATGGTTCCCTCCGTCGTCGGCAATCATCTTGCCGATCGCATCGGAAAGCGCATTGGCGGCAACGACATGACACGTCAGGATTTTGGCCAGCTTTTCTTTGTTTTCCGGTCTCAGCAAAGTGTCGACAGTGCCGGCAGGTAAGGCTTCGAAGGCTGCGTTCGTCGGTGCAAACACGGTGAACGGACCAGCACCTGAAAGCGTTTCCACCAGACCTGCGGCCTTTACTGCTGCAACGAGTGTCGTGTGGTCCTTTGAATTCGCAGCGTTTTCCACGATGTTCTTGCTTTCGGACATGGCCGCTCCACCGACAGTAGGATTGTCGGCATTCGCGGTGAAGGCTACGAGAGCGAAAATCGACGCAATCACAGTGGTACGTTTAAGGGACCGTTTCATTTCGTCAATTCCTCCTTGCAGGCCCGCACCATGCGGGCGTTCCCAGCCGGACGTTGTCCAGCACAATCGTTACGGCATCTTGGCCGCATTGGATCACCGCTGCGCCCAACGTGATTTTGACCGCCGTCGCCGCAAGCCGACTTTCAAGAAAGGATGCCTTCAGTGAACGAGCGCGAACGCGATCTGCGGCTGCTGCCGCGCGCAAGGTATCGATCTACAATTGCAGATCCAATGACCAGGCTCGTTCGTAAAGGGAAAAGGCAGCGTATCCACGCACGGTAAAACTCTCGAGGGCCCGGTATCAGAACTCCAAAATGACGAGGTTTGGTCAGCGGTGGACGGAATAGAGGATATGGGGGTGCTACAGAGAACTGCGAACCAAAACCGTAGCTGGATCCAGGCACTTCTGCTCGCGATTTTGCCCGTTGTCGCGACATCCATTCTTGGGCAATTGGCGACCTACCCGAACATCGAAAGTTGGTATTCGACGCTACAGAAGCCGAGTTTCAATCCTCCGAATTGGGTGTTTGCTCCGGTCTGGACGACGCTTTACATCCTTATGGCTTATGCTGCCTGGCGGCTGCTGAGCCTGCCTGCCAGGACACCGGGCAGGTTAGCGACACTGACCCTATTTTATGTCCAGCTCGCTCTCAATGCGTTGTGATCATGGATGTTCTTCGCCATGCAAAGTCCGATCGCCGGCTTAGGAAACATCATCGTGCAAATCGGGTTTATCCTCGCAGCGATCGCGCAGGCCTGGCGGGTCGACAAGACAGCCGCGCTTTGCCTCGTGCCGCTGGCGGCGTGGGTCGCCTTTGCATCCGTACTGAATTTTGCGATCTGGTTCCTCTATTCAGGCGCTGGTGCAGAGGGCATAGGTTTTCTCGCTTTTACGCGAGCAACCCTTTGGACGGTTCAAATCTGCTGGGTGATTAGCTAGATGAAGACGTCGTTAGCTAAGATCGATCGGGGTCGCGTGGCTGTTGCTTTGCCTCGTCAGCGAGAACAGCTCCGCGCCCTGTAAGGCGAGCAATACGATCTTCTTTTCGAGACCTACGCACTCGCCGCGATGAGGGTCGACGAACTTTTGAGGAAACAGTCTCCTGAGCAAGACCTTGTAAACGAGTATCGCGAAATATGCCTGGACATCCAGGAAGACATCACGTTGCTGCTTGGAAGTCTGCAAAGGCCACCCGGATGAATGCGGGGCGACTTATCCATTAATCTTGCCGGTTCCCCTGAAGCCAGCCGGCAAGCTCGCGGCGCACGACATGCTCGAGCACGGCCATGCCTTCGGCGCTGTCGTTCAGACAGGGGATATGGGTGAACTTCTCACCGCCATTGTGGTGGAAGCTTTCGGCTGCCTGTTCGGCGATCTCTTCCAGCGTTTCCAGACAGTCGGAAACGAAGCCGGGAT
>NZ_JAEPRP010000084.1:0-30130 GCF_016652895.1 Ensifer sp. SSB1 | reverse complement strand
AACGATAGAGACAGCGGCGCTTGAGCGCGTCATGGATCTCGCGGGTGCGGTTCGTGGTGATGATGACAACAGGGGGTTCGTCCGCCCGGATCGTACCAAGTTCCGGAATGGTCACCTGGAAATCGGACAGAACTTCGAGCAGGAATGCCTCGAAGGCTTCATCTGTCCGGTCGAGCTCGTCGATGAGGAAAACGGGCGCGCGGCCCGAATTGGAAGAAATTGCCTGTAGAACCGGACGGCGGATCAGGAACCGTTCGGAAAAGATGTCGCTTTCGACCCGTTTCCGATCGACCTTGCCTGCCGCTTCCGAAAGCCGGATTTCCAGCATTTGCGCCGGATAGTTCCATTCGTAGACGGCAGAGGCGACGTCGAGACCTTCATAGCACTGCAGCCGGATCAGCGGCCGATCGAGCGCCTTGGCCAGAACCTTGGCGATCTCGGTCTTGCCGACGCCTGCCTCGCCCTCGAGAAAAAGCGGACGTTTCATCCGGAGCGCCAGGAACAGCACCGTCGCCAACGCCGTGCCTGCGAGATAGTCATGCGCCGTGAGCAGCGCCATCGTCTCCTCGATGGACTGCGGCAGGCCAGTCGTCGCCTGTGTCGCCATGTCTCCTCCGCCACGGCTCGAATCGATCGTTTTGATATTGGCATGCGAATGAATTCGATCAGCCAACTCAAAGGCTTACGGAAATCTTCTCATGTCCGCTGGAACACGCGATCTCACCACGTAGAACTTATAGCGAGTGGTATCCGCGGTCCACATAAATGAGCGGCGGTCGCGCCGGTCCGAGGGAGACGTCGACGACCTCGCCGAAGAGTACCAGGTGCGTGGCAATCGTCTTCACCTCGATAAGACGGCAATCGAACGAGGCGATGGCGTTGGTGAGGATCGGAGAGCCCGTCGTCAGTTTAGTCCACTGGCCAAGGGCAAAGCGCAGATCCATGTCGAGTTGATCGCGACCGGAAAAGGCGTGCGCCATCGCGCGATGCTCGTCGCCCAGCAGATTGAGCGCGAAACTGTCGCTGCGCGTGAAGATTTCGTTGCGTGGATTGGCGCCGTTCAGACAGGCCAGAACCGTCGGCGGACTATCGGATACGGAACATGATGCCGTCACGGTGACACCACGCCGTTCGGTACCATCGGCCACGGTGATGATCTGCACGTGACCGGCCAGGCGACTCATGGCGTCGCGGTAACTGATGGGGTCCAGCCGGGTCTTGTTCAACACTTCTTTCTCCGAGCGAAGTCAGTCACATACATAGACAGTACCGGGAAATATGAAACCCGCTGCGAGGAGAATCTTGCAGTTCTGCGACATGGCCGCGACGCGGATCGTGCCATCTGCGCCAGAACGCACATCTTTTCCTTTGACGCCGCGGGGCACATCCTTAAAACATGCGGCCACTACCGTGCCGCGCGCCCGTCGCATTCGGCAACGGATCAGGCAATGTTTGGGCTCGCCGCAGGTTCGGATCGCACCCGATCCGGAACAAGCGGCAGCGGAGAAAGTGAATGCTTCGATCGATCGTCGCCAGCCTTGTCGTGGCCGGACTGGTACAGGCCGCACCCGCCGCGGCAGCCGGCATTAAGGTGGCCGTCGTCGCTCCGGTCGAGGGCCCGTTTGCACTTCTCGGCAAGCAGATCATCGATGGCGCCGCATTCCAGGCCGGCGACCGCGGCAGCGAGATCGTCGTCATTCCGGAGACCTGCAGTGTCGCCGGCAACGAAGCGCTGACGAAGGCGCTGCTTGCGACCGGCGCGGAGGCGGCGATCGGCTTCCTCTGCACCGAAAGTCTGGACGCGACACTTCCGGCGCTTGCCGAGGCAGGCATTCCCGCCATTACGCTGAGCGTGCGCTCCGATATCCTGATGGAGGATGCGCTGAAGAAGAAGTGGCCGCTCTTCCGGCTTGCGCCCAGCGGTAACGCCGAGGCCGCGGGCATTGTCGACACGATCGTTCAGCGTTGGAAGGACAAGCCGATCGCATTGATCGATGATGGAACCATCCACAGCCGGGAACTGGTCGAGAGCGTGCGTTCCGCTCTTGGCGAGATCGGCCTGACACCGGTCTTCACCGATACCTATCGACCTGCCCAGGAGCAGCAGGTCAGCCTGGTGCGGCGACTGGTGAAGAGTGGCGCAACGCATATCTTTACCGGCGGCGATCGACAGGACACGGCGGTCATTGCGCGCGATGCCCAAGGCGAAGGTGTGAGCCTCACGCTTCTCGGCGGCGATGCACTCAATGCTGCCGATCTCACTGTGCCGCTCGCCGATGGCGTTTTGGCGGTCACCCTGCCCGAGGCGTCACAGTCGCCCGAGGGCAAGCCGGTTGCGGACGCCTTGCGCGCCGCGGGAACCGAGCCGGATGGTTACGTTCTGTCGGCCTTTGCCGCCGTCTCGATGCTCGAGCAGGCCAAGGACCAGGCGGAGAAGGACGACAAGCCCCTTCTCGATGCCTTCGCCAAGGGACCCTACCCTACGGTGCTCGGCCCCATCGCCTTCAACGCGCAGCACGAGCGTGCCGACAATCCCTATCGCCTGATGCAGTGGCAAGGCGGCCGCTTCGTGCCGGCGCCTGCCGAAGGAACCGCCCAATGATGCGCACCGGACCGCTGAACCTGATTACCGACGTTGCGGGCCTGACCGTCGGCAATGCCGAGGATCACCGGCTGAAATCCGGCGTCACTGCCATCGTCTGCGATCCGCCGGCAACGGCTGCGGTTCAGGTGCTGGGTGGCGCGCCCGGTACGCGCGAAACCGATCTGCTCGATCCGCACAACACGGTACAGACGGTCGACGGCCTGGTGCTTTCCGGCGGTTCGGCCTTCGGGCTCGATGCTGCATCCGGTGCCCAGGCGGCGCTCAGGGAAATGGGCCGCGGCTTTGCCGTTGGTCCGCACCGGATCCCGATCGTGCCCACCGCCATCCTGTTCGACCTCATCAATGGCGGTGACAAGGACTGGGGACGCTACCCGCCCTATCGCGAACTCGGCTTCGAGGCGGTCCGCCGCGCCGGCCCGTCGTTTACGACGGGAACCGCAGGTGCCGGCACCGGCGCCTTGACCGCCACCTTCAAGGGCGGCCTCGGCTCGGCATCGACCGTTTTGCCAAGCGGCATCACCATAGGTGCGCTGGTCGCCGTCAACGCGCTCGGTTCGGCGACCGTCGGCGATGGCCGGCATTTCTGGTCGGCACCCTTCGAACTGAATGGCGAGTTCGGTGCCCTCGGCCTGCCGCATCCCCTGCCCGCCGACGCTGCCGATCTCCGGATCAAGTTTCGCGACCGGCAGTCTGCGGCTGCGAACACGACGATCGCGGTGATCGCGACGGATGCGGTGTTGACCAAGGCCGAGGCGAAGCGCCTGGCGATCGCTGCCCATGACGGTTTTTCCCGTGGGCTCTGGCCGGCGCACACCCCGCTCGACGGCGATCTGATCTTCGCGCTTGCTACCGGCGCCAGCGGCAGGACCCCGACGGTGGAGGATTTCATCGACCTTGGCGCCGTGGCAGCGTCGACCATGGCACGGGCCATCGCCCGGGGCGTTCACGATGCGACGCCTGCGGAAAACGACCTCATGCGCTCCTGGTCCGAAGGCGCCTGACGCAGCTTTGATCGCCGGCATGTTGTTTGCCGGCCTCGGCGGTGCTATTGCCGCGGAAAATGAGAGCATATCGCGCAAAAATGCTGAGCGGTTTTGCGATAGCGACATGCAAAGTATCTAGCCGGAGCGCGCCATGAGCCACCCCATTCGCATTGCCCCGTCGATCCTGGCGGCAGATTTCTCCAAGCTCGGACAGGAAGTCCGCGACGTCGTCGATGCCGGCGCAGACTGGATCCATCTCGACGTCATGGACGGTCATTTCGTGCCGAACATCACCTTCGGCCCCGATGTGATCAAGTCGCTGCGCCGCTACACGGACGCGACCTTCGATTGCCACCTGATGATTTCGCCGGCGGATCCGTTCCTCGAAGCCTTCGCCAAGGCGGGCTGCGATATCCTGACCGTGCATGCGGAAGCCGGTCCGCACCTTCACCGTTCGCTGCAGACCATCCGGTCGCTCGGCAAGAAGGCCGGCGTTTCGCTCAACCCGGCAACCCCGGAAAGCGCCATCGAATACGTGCTCGATGAGGTCGATCTCATCCTGGTCATGACCGTGAACCCGGGCTTTGGTGGGCAGAAGTTCATCGATGCCACGGCTGAGAAGATCCGCCGCATCAAGGCGATGATCGGCGATCGTCCGATCGAGATCGAAGTCGATGGCGGCATTGCGCCCGACACGGCCGCCGTTGCCAGCGGCGCCGGCGCCAACGTGCTCGTCGCCGGTTCGGCGATCTTCAAGGGCGGCTCCGTCGAAGCCTATCGGGCGGCGATCGCAGCGATCCGCACGCCGGCCGAGAAGGCCTATCGATGAAGGCACGCGCGGCACTACCCGGCGTGCTTTTCCTGGCTGCCGCGGCAGCCGCATCGCCAACCTTTGCCGGCGACTATGCCGCGCTCCAGCCGATCGGCTTTTCGGCCGACGGCAATGTCTTCGCCTTCGAGGAATACGGTGTTCAGGATGGCTCCGGCTTTCCGTATTCGACGATCTACGTGATCGATACGCGCGACGACAGTTTCCTTCCCGGCGCGCCCGTGCGGGCCGTCGGCCGCGAGGATGGCAGCCCGCTCTCTAAGCCGCGCCACGAGGCACGCCGCCGCGCCGCGCCGCTGATCGACGCCTATCGCCTGGCCGATGCGCCCGGGCTGCTTGCCGCCTTCAATCCGATCACTGAGGCGAACGCCAAGCCGCTGGCGCTGACCTACGATTCCTTTGCCGCCGACGAAGGGTTTCGCGAAACCTATTCGGTGACTCTCGAAGAGAAAACATTCGAGCCGGAAGGCATCTGCAAGGACTTCCTCAAGGAGGTCAAAGGCTTTCGTCTGTCGATGACGATGAAGGCCGGGAAGCCGGTGACAGACGTGTTGCAGGACGATAGCCGCATACCGGAGAGCCGCCGCTGCCCGACCGGTTATCAGGTCGGCGGTGCCATCACCCACCGGAATGACGATGGCTCAGAAACCCATGTCATCATGGTTCTCGTCAAGTCGCTCGGCTTCGAAGGCACGACCGATGGGCGCTGGATCGCGATCCCCACCCGGATCGCGAAATGAACGACACGGCGGCCGGCGTCAAGGCGAAGGCACATCCGGCGCTGGAAGGTGCCCCGTCTCGAAGCCGGCTCGCCCGATCCATCCCGACGATGCGCGAGCTTGTCGTCGGTGCGCCGCTCTGGGGTGGCGCAATGGCGCTTTCGGCCTGGTATAGCCTCTGGCTCCGCGAACGTGCACTCACGTTTCATCTCGCCGAACTGCTTTTGATCTTCGGCTTCGGCGCGCTTCTGGCGTGGCCGCCATCGCTGTTCCTGGCGCGCTTTGCGGCGCTCGGGCGTCGGCCCGAGACGCGTCTTGCGGCCTACCTCATTTTTCTGTCGCTCGGCACCGTCGCGATGACCGCGGTGCTTTATGCGCTCGACTACCGACAGTTCTACGCCCAATGGCACGCACCCATCGGCACACGGACGTGGTTCTTCCAGTTCACCTTCACCTCGCTCGTCGCGTTCTATCAGTTCCTGGCTCTCGGTCTTCGCCTCTATCTGCCGGTTGGCGGTGTTATACTGGTCGGCGTCAGCCTGTGGCTGGCACGCGGCCGACGCCAATGGCGTTGAGCTTCACGGCTATCTTTGCTAGAGGCACGGCCATCCTCCACTGACGACGAAAGCTAAAGCCCATGATCCCGCGTTACTCCCGGCCGGAAATGGTGGCCATCTGGTCGCCGGAAACCAAGTTCCGCATTTGGTTCGAGATCGAGGCCCATGCCTGCGATGCGCTTGCCGAAATCGGCGTGATCCCGAAGGATGCGGCCCGCACCATCTGGGAAAAGGGTGGCGCTGCCACCTTCGACGTCGCGCGCATCGACGAGATCGAGGCCGTCACCAAGCATGACGTCATCGCCTTCCTGACGCATCTTGCCGAATTCGTCGGCCCTGACAGCCGCTTCATCCACCAGGGTATGACCTCGTCCGACGTGCTCGACACCTGCTTCAACGTCCAGCTCGTGCGCGCGACCGACCTGCTGCTCGCCGACCTCGACAAGCTGCTCGAAGCTCTGAAGCGCCGCGCTTTTGAACACAAGGACACGGTGACGATCGGCCGCTCGCATGGCATCCATGCCGAGCCGACCACCTTCGGCGTCAAGCTGGCGCTCGCCTATGCCGAGTTCGATCGCTGCAAGCAGCGCCTCATCGCCGCGCGCGAGGAAGTGGCCACCTGCGCGATCTCCGGCGCCGTCGGCACCTTCGCCAACATCGACCCGCGCGTTGAAGAACACGTCGCCAAGGCGCTCGGCCTAAAGCCGGAACCGGTTTCGACCCAGGTCATCCCGCGCGACCGTCACGCCATGTACTTCGCGACCCTCGGCGTCATCGCGTCGTCGATCGAGCGCCTGGCGACGGAAATCCGCCACCTGCAGCGCACCGAAGTGCTCGAAGCTGAAGAGTATTTTTCGCCGGGCCAGAAGGGTTCGTCGGCAATGCCGCACAAGCGTAACCCGGTCCTGACCGAGAACCTGACGGGTCTCGCCCGCATGGTCCGTGCCTTCTCGATCCCGGCGATGGAAAACGTTGCGCTCTGGCATGAGCGCGACATCTCGCACTCCTCCGTCGAGCGCATGATCGGCCCGGATGCGACGGTAACCCTCGACTTCGCGCTCGCTCGCCTGACGGGCGTGATCGACAAGCTGCTCGTCTATCCCGAAAACATGACCAAGAACATGAACAAGTTCCGTGGTCTCGTTCACTCGCAGCGCGTGCTGCTGGCACTGACCCAGGCCGGCGTGTCGCGTGAGGATGCCTACCGCCTCGTGCAGCGCAACGCCATGAAAGTCTGGGAACAGGGCAAGGACTTCCTTGAGGAGCTGCTGGCCGACACGGAAGTCCGTGCGGCGCTTTCTGAAGAGGACATCCGCGAGAAGTTCGATCTCGGCTACCACACCAAGCACGTCGATACGATTTTCAACCGCGTCTTCGGCTGAGCCTGACCGTCCGCGGGCCACGAGTCCGCGTTGCACCATATGAATATGCCCGTATTTGGCGCACATCGCTCAAATGCGGGCATTTTTGTTAGGTGGATGTTCAATCATTGCGTGCAACGATCAGGACCTGTCAACTAAGGTTTCTGAGGATCACATGACCTACAAGGACAGTGTCGAGCGGGCGACCCAGCGCACGCAAACGAAAATCACCGGAACGGTGACCGTCAAGTCCGGCTCCAGCAACGGCATCGTCAAGGACCTTTCGGCCGAGGGCATTTGCTTTCAGCTGCTCTTCGACATCGGCGCCAAGACCGGGCAGGAAGTAACGATCAGGAGCGAGGAACTCGGCTTCCTGACCGGCATGGTCCGCTGGTACCGCGGCGACAAGATCGGCATCAAGCTCAATCTGTCCTCCAATACGGCGGCGCAGATTTCCTCCTATTACAAGCACTTCCGCTAGACCGGGAGCCGGCCATCGCTCCCGCTGCAAAGCGCCGCAAGTCGATTGAACTGCGGCGCTTTTTGCGTTGAGCGGGTGCGTCGGCTTTCGCTGCGAAGCGGTTGCCGGCAATTACCGTGAACGGGCGCGCGGACCTGGCTCCACCATCTTGCGATAGAGATGCCATGTGGCGTGGCCGAAGATCGGCATGATGACGGCGAGACCGACAAAGACCGGGATCGAGCCTATTACGAGGCCGGCAGCAATGATGAAGCCCCAGAGCGCGACCGGTACCGGATTGACGAGGGTAGCGCGGATCGATGTCTCGACCGCTGCAACCGCGCCGACGTCCCGATCGATCAGCAACGGGAAGGACACGACCGTCGTCGACAATACGATGACGGCGAAGACGAAGCCGACTGCGTTGCCGACGAGGATCAGGTTCCAACCCTGTTCCGTGCTGATGATCCCGTTCCAGAAGGCCGCGATCGAATCCGGCGGTTCGGCTCCGAAGATCTGCACATAGAGTGCCTGGGCGACCAGCAGCCAGACGATGAAGACCGCGAACAGCATGGCAGCAACAGCCATGATCGACGGCAAGGCCGGGGAGCGATGCAGGCGAAGTGCATGCGGCCATGAATAGTCCATGCCGAGTTCACGCCGTCGACTGACTTCGTAAAGGCCAATCGCAGCAACCGGGCCGATCAGGGCGAAGCCCGAGACCAGTGGGTAGAGCAACGGCAGCATGTTTGCGCCCGCGCTCCAGGTGATCAGCACGGCGCCGGCAATCGGGTAGATCAGGCAAAGGAAGACGTAATGCGACGGCTTTTCGCGAAAATCCTCGAAGCCGAGACGCAAGGCGTCGAAGACGTCCGAGACGCCAATCTTCTTTATCCCGGGGTGGGCGACACTCGCGTCCGCCCCCGACAGAACATGGAATGTTGTCATGGCTCACACTCCTCAACGAACCAGAGCGGCCACGGAACAGCAATGCGACGAAACCAAGTCGCACCAACCGCGACCGTCATGTCGATTATACAGAAAATGCAGGCGCTGTCGCCTGCCGCATGTTTCCCGAGATCGGCGCCGATTTTAGGGAGCGAGCCATGCGGCACTTCGCGGTGCTGCGGCCACCTGGGCGCGCCTTGAATGATGCGCGGCGCCGCAGGCCTTGACTTCGGCCGCGTTCAGCGCCACATCGCGGCCATCATGAAGGTATCCGACGCCCATATCCTAATCGTTCCTGGTTACACCAACTCCGGACCGGAGCACTGGCAGACCCGTTGGGAGCGCAAGATGTCCACCGCACGCCGCGTCGAGCAGGCAGAGTGGGCAAAGCCCGTGCGCGAGGATTGGGTGGCGCGCATGGTCGAAGAGGTCAACGCAGCTGAAAAGCCGGTCGTCATCGTCGCCCATTCGCTTGGCGTCGCGACTGCGGTGCACGCCCTGCCCCATTTCAACAAGCCGATTGCCGGCGCGTTCCTCGTCGCACCTCCGGATGTGGCCAATCCGACGATCCGTCCGAAGCACCTGATGACGTTCGGCCCCTATCCGCGTGATCCCCTGCCGTTCCCGTCGCTGATGGTTGCAAGCCGCAACGATCCATTCGGCTCCTACGAACATGCGGACGATATCGCCAATGCATGGGGCTCGCTGCTCGTCGATGCGGGCGAATCCGGCCACATCAACACCGAATCCGGCCATGGACCCTGGCCGGAAGGCACGATGGTGTTCGCCCAGTTCCTGAGCCGCCTGAAGCCCTGATGTATCGGCGGGCTGGTTGACGCCCTGTCAATCCTGCCCCTCCCATTAATCCGACGTTCATTGTCCCCGGTCATCATCGGCCGGCATGGCAGCGTGACTCGCCCTCCAGAGGGCTTCGAGCGCTGTCGAATCTTGATTTGCAGCCAGATTTCCGGCTCTCAGCCTTGGAAACCGTGGTCGCAAACGCTGGACGTGGGATAAGTGGCCGTCAACGAAGGTCTCACCAAAGGCGCGCGCGGCGCGCCGGCGAACTCGGATGTTCTCACGCAGGCCGCCCTCGAGCGCTTGCCGGCCGGGGCAATCATTGCCAATGATCTGGGACGGATCATAACGACCAACGCACGCGCCGGCGAACTGTTGCAAAGGACGCCCGCTTCGCTGCGGAAGACCCTTCTCGCTGATCTCGTGCTCGATGAGGACAGGCCTCTGTTGCCAGCGTGGTACAGGTTGCCGCCGGCAACGACTTCGTCCACGACGCTTCGCTTCGAAAGCCTCTCTGGCTCGCTGCCGATGCTCGCCTCCTGGTCTCCCGTGCACTTCGCCGGCGAGGATGTCTTTCTCCTGCTGCTGCTCCCCGCGCATGACCTCGTTGACGAAATCGCGGGGCTGCGCAACGACGAAACTCGCTGGAAATACGCTCTCGATAGCGCACTTGAGGGGGTTTGGGACCACGATTTCGAAACCGGGGATCTCTTCTATTCTGCCACCTGGAGACGGCTTCGCGGCCTGTCCGATGACGCCGTGGTCGACGGCAGCCTTGAGACATGGATCCAGAACGTCCATCCGGACGACCACGCCCATGTGCGCGCCGCAATCGAACGGCAGGATTCCGGCGCGGCTGTATTCAACGCCTTCGAATATCGCGAGCGCCATGCGGACGGGCATTGGATCTGGATCGAGAGCCGTGGGGCGTCCGTTGCCTATTGGCCGGATGGCAGACCCAGCCGCATCATCGGGACCGATACGGATATCACCGCCCGCAAGGAGGCTGAGGCGCGACTCGAGGAGGTCTCTCGCCGGCTGCGGCTTGCTCTCGGCGTTTCGAAGATTGGCGTCTTCGACTTCAACCTTGACGCCCTGAGGGACGACTGGGACGAGCGCATGTTCGAGATCTACGGCCTCGACCCGAGCGACGGGCCACCGAGCTCCGAGGCGTGGGAAAACACGCTCCATCCCGACGACCGCGAGAAGGTCATTGCCCGGACCAACGAAGGCATCGCCTCCGGGAAGCCCTACAGCAACGCCTTTCGCATCGTGCGGCCGGACGGGTCCATCCGTCATATACGCTCCAATGCCGCGACCTATATCGACCACCTGGGAACACGAAAGCTTATCGGCGCCAACTGGGATGTCACCGAAGACATCGCCTTGCAGGAGGATTTGCGCCAGGCCCAGGCTTCCGCCGAGGCGCGCAACCGCGAGCTCGAGCAGGCGCGGATCAGGATCGAGTACAACGCCCTGCACGACTACCTGACGGACCTGCCCAACCGGCGCTATCTTGACCAGATGCTGGCGGAGAACGTCGCGGTCAACGCCATCCTGCATATCGATCTCGATCGCTTCAAGCAGATCAACGACACGCTCGGTCACCAGGCCGGTGACGCCATGCTGACCCACGCGGCCGCCATCTTGCGCGCGCATGCCCGCCACGACGATTTCATTGCACGTATCGGCGGCGATGAATTCGTCATTCTCTGCCGGCGTGGTCGCAGCCTGCCGCAACTCTCCGAGCTAGCCGAGCGCATCGTCCACGCCTTCCGCCGCCCCATCCCCCACGAAGGTCAGCTCTGCCGTCTGGGCGCAAGCATCGGCATCGCCTGGAAGGGGCGCGACGATTTCGATGCGAAGCAGTTGTTGATGAATGCCGACATCGCGCTCTACCGGGCAAAGAGCCTTGGCCGGGACCGCGTCGAAGTCTTCTCCGAACAGATCCAGACGCAGATCCTCAACGCCAAGCGCATCGGCGACGACATTCGCCAGGCGATCGAGGAAGGCCAGTTCACGGTTTACTATCAGCCGCAATTCGATGCGCATTCGCTGGAGATCACCGGTGTCGAGGCCCTGGTCCGCTGGAACCATCCCGAGCGCGGTGTGCTGGCCCCCTTCCATTTCCTGAAGGTCGCCGAGGAGATCAACGTGCTGCCGGCGATCGACCGGAAGGTGGTGGAGCTCGCCTATGCCGACTTTCAATCCTGGCAGCAGTCCGGCTTCGGCATTCCCAAGATCTCGGTCAATATGTCGTCGCCGCGCCTGCGTGATCCGGGCTTGATTGCAGACCTGCGCGATCTGCAGATCCCGCCGGGGGTCCTCTCGTTCGAGTTGCTCGAATCCATCTTCCTCGATGACCCGGAAGATGAAATCGCCGAGACGATCTCGGCTCTCGACGCGCTCGGTATCGAGGTAGAGATCGACGACTTCGGGACCGGCCACGCCTCCATCATCGGCCTGCTCAACCTCAATCCGGCACGGCTGAAGATCGATCGGGCGCTTGTCGGGCCGATCACGGAAAGCGCGAAACAGGCCAAGCTGGTCCGCGCGATCATCGACATCGGTCACTCGCTCAACATTCAGGTTGTCGGCGAAGGCGTCGAGACCTGGGAGCATGCGGCAATGCTGCGCGAGCTCGGCTGCGACGTGCTTCAGGGCTATGCCCTGGCCCGCCCGATGGACCGTCTGGAACTCGAGCGCCGCCTGCGGCACGGATGGAAGCCGGTCTTCGGCAGCGCCGACAAATAGAACGCCCGGCCGTGAGGCCGGGCGGTGGTGGACGCGGGAGTGCGCGTCAATCAGGTGTTCTGGATCTGCTGGATCGCTTCGGCGAGAAGCTCGAGCATGCGCTTGCGGATCTGTTCTTCCGTCTGGGCAACGCCCGCAGCGTCGAAATCCGCCTTGAGCTTGCGGATGATCTCTTCGTGACCGGCATGCTCGAAATCCACGGTCACGACTTCCTTGGCATAGGTTTCGGCATCGGGCTTGCCGAGCAATCCGGCAGCCCAGAGACCAAGGAGTTTGTTGCGGCGCGCTTCAGCCTTGAACTTCAGTTCTTCATCCAGCGCAAACTTCGCTTCAAAGGCTTTTTCGCGATCCTGCATAGTGGTCATCAATTGATCTCCCTGAGAATTCGGTGCCCTGAACAGTTATCGCCATAACCAAAATGGAGGTCAAACTGAATTGCGCAGTTTTCGGGTTTCGGGACTTTCATGCTACCCTCTGTAAATCAGTGGGACTGAAAGATACGCCGATTGTGAAATCCGTTCTTTTCAGCTATGGACCCCGAGAGATATTCCACGCGCGCCGCCCAAGAGCGCCAGCAAGCACAGAGACAGAATCCATGAATCGTCGCCGCCGTATCTACGAGGGCAAGGCCAAGATCCTCTATGAGGGCCCGGAGCCGGGCACGCTCATCCAGTTCTTCAAGGACGACGCGACCGCCTTCAACAAGAAAAAGCATGACGTCATCGACGGCAAGGGCGTGCTGAACAACCGTATTTCCGAATACATCTTCACGCACCTCAACAAGATCGGCATCCCGACGCACTTTATCCGCCGCCTCAACATGCGCGAGCAGTTGATCAAGGAAGTGGAGATCATCCCGCTTGAAATCGTCGTGCGCAATGTCGCGGCCGGCTCGCTGGCCAAGCGCCTCGGCATCGAGGAAGGCACCGTTCTTCCGCGCTCGATCATCGAGTTCTACTACAAGGCCGATGCGCTCGAAGACCCGATGGTCTCCGAAGAGCACATCACCGCCTTCGGCTGGGCAAGCCCCCAGGAACTCGACGACATCATGGCGCTCGCCATCCGCATCAACGACTTCCTTTCGGGCCTGTTCCTGGGCGTCGGCATCCAACTCGTCGACTTCAAGATCGAGTGCGGCCGCCTGTTCGAGGGCGACATGATGCGCATCGTGCTCGCCGACGAGATCTCGCCGGACAGCTGCCGTCTCTGGGACATCGAGACCCGCGAGAAGCTCGACAAGGACCGCTTCCGCCGCGACCTCGGTGGCCTCGTCGAGGCTTACCAGGAAGTCGCCCGCCGTCTCGGCATCATGAACGAGAACGAACCCGTGCGCGGCACCGGTCCGGTTCTGGTAAAGTAACTTCGGGGAAATTCAAAGTGATCAAGGCACGTGTAACCGTGACGCTGAAGAACGGCGTTCTCGATCCGCAGGGCAAGGCAATCGAAGGCGCACTCGGCGCACTCGGCTTCGATGGCATCGGCCAGGTCCGCCAGGGCAAGGTCTTCGACCTGCAGATCGAATCCGCAGACAAGGCCAAGGCCGAAGAAGACCTCAAGGCCATGTGCGAAAAGCTGCTCGCCAACACGGTGATCGAGAACTACAGCATCTCGTTCGCCTGATCTGTCAGGCATCGAAATCGTTCCGCGCTTTCGGGCGCGGAACCAGACATTAAGAACGCCGCAGCAGCACGAGCGCCCGAGGGTGCGGTGCTGTTGTCGTCGCAAGAGGTGCCTGGCTCGTCGGGGTGCGGCATCAAGATTTGATCTCGCCGTATCGGAGACAGAGATATGAAGTCAGCCGTCGTCCAGCTTCCGGGCCTCAACCGCGACCGCGACATGATTGCGGCCCTCACCAAGATTTCCGGCAAGGCTCCGGTCACCGTCTGGCAGACGGAGACAGACATCCCCGATGTCGACCTGATCGTCATCCCCGGCGGCTTCTCCTATGGCGACTACCTGCGCTGCGGCGCGATCGCGGCGCGCATGCCGGTCATGCAGGCGATCAAGGCCAAGGCGGAAAAGGGCGTCAAGGTTCTCGGCGTCTGCAACGGCTTCCAGATCCTCGTTGAGGCTGGCCTGCTGCCGGGCGCCCTGATGCGCAACGCCTCGCTCAAGTTCGTCTGCCGCGAGATCAAGCTTGAAGTGGTCAACGCCGACACCGACTTCACCCGCGCCTACAGCAAGGGCCAGATCATCCGCTCGCCGGTCGCTCACCATGACGGCAACTACTTTGCCGATGCCGAGACGCTGAAGGCGATCGAAGGCAACGGCCAGGTGGTCTTCCGCTACGCCGAAGGCACCAACCCGAACGGCTCGATGAACGATATCGCCGGCGTCATGAACGCTGAGGGTAACGTGCTCGGCATGATGCCGCATCCGGAAAACCTGATCGAAGCCGCACATGGCGGTTCTGACGGTCGCGGCCTCTTCGCTTCTGCGCTCGAAGTAATCGCCGCTTAACCACCCGGCTGATAGAAGGCATCCGACCCATCCCCCAATTGCGAGCGAGACCGTCGATGCCTTCATTTGTCACTGCACGCCTGGCCGGACTTGCCTGCGCAACGTTCAGCCTGGCCCTCCTCGCTTCGTGCCAATCGCCGAAGCCGCCGGCGCCGAGCCCGAACACGGCGGCGCTGCCGACCATGGAGCGCGTGGCGCTGGGTGCCAATAGCTGCTGGTTCAAGTCGGGCGATCCCGAGTTCAAGTCCTATCGCCTGGCGCCGGAACTCAATTCGTTCTCAGGTCGTCCGCGCATTCTGATCGTGCCGCGCAAGTCACCGGAAGCGCGCCCGCTTGCCGTCGTTCAGGCCGAGGGCAACCCGGCACGTCTCCAGGCCTTCGGGCCGTTGATGGACGAGTCGACGGGAACGCGCATGGCCGCCGATATCAAGCGCTGGGCTGCCGGCGGACAGGGCTGCAAGTAAACCCGCCCTTATCATCGCATCGATCCAAAGGCCGGCGACCGCAGAGGGCGCCGGCCTTTGTGCTTTGTCGAACAGTCGTTCCGCTCCGCTCGGCTAGCGCCAGAATGGGACAATCGACTCCTGACGGGCGTCCTTCTCGGAAACCCCGATATCTTTGAGCTGCCATTCGCTCATGTCCCCGAGCGCCAGACGGCTGCGGCGCTTCGCCGCCAATTCGCAATAAAGACCCCAAAGCCGCTTCAGCAGGCTTTCGCGTTCGTCCGAGTAGTCGCCGCCCAGCAATGTGCTGGGGCGCGAGACGGACTTCACTTCCGGACGGGACAAACAAATTGTATCGATTGTACTCATTGACAACCCCAATGCAGCGATTGCTATCGTTGTATCGGTGATAATTGACATATTTCACGCTGTAATCTAAAGAATTGTCACGATGACAAATTGGCTCCCAGACATTCAGCAGGGTCACGGTCCGCTCTATGCGCGGATTGCCGACCAGATCGAGCACGCAATTGGCACCGGCGCCCTCGCCGTCGGGGCCAAATTGCCGCCCCAGCGCAACCTCGCCTACGATATAGGCGTGACAATCGGCACGATCGGACGCGCCTACAACATCGTTCGTGAACGCGGATTGGTGAGCGGTGAAGTCGGGCGCGGCACCTATGTGCTCGATCATCCTGAAAGCCGCCCGCCGGAACAGGCCGATCCGCTGACAACTTCCCTCGCCGGCACTCGTCCGCTTGTCGCGCCGGCCGGCAAGCTCAGGTTCGACAGCACCGCGGCTCCGGATATCGGCCAAGGCACGGTGCTCAGCGAACTGCTGAGCGAGATCAGCCACGACCACCATGCCGATATCGCAAGCTACGCCCGCAATTTCCCCGACCATTGGTTCGAGGCGGGTTGCCTGTGGCTGGCCCGCGGCGGCTTCCGCCCGCGGCCTGAAGACATCGTGCCGACGCTCGGTGCCCATGCGGCCGTCGTCGCCGTCATCACGGCGGTTACGGCGCCTGGCGATCGCATCGCCTTTGAGACGCTCACCTATTCGCAGGTGAGCCGAAGCGCCGGGCTGGTCGGTCGCCGGACGACGCTGGTCGAATCGGACGAATTCGGCATGATCCCCGAGGATTTCGAGCGCGTCTGCGCCCAGCAGCATCCGAAGCTCGCCTTCCTGATGCCGAGCGCGCAGAACCCGACAGTCGCCGTCATGCCGCTGGCCCGCCGCCAGGCGATCGCCGACATCGCCCGCAAATATGGCGTGTGGCTTGTGGAGGACGATCTCTACGGCGCCATGACCGGCGATCAGACGCCACTCCTGGCCGAGCTCGCACCGGAGCGCACATTTTTGGTCGGTGGCCTTTCGAAGTCGGTCGCTGCCGGCGTCCGCGGCGGCTGGGTCGCCTGCCCTCCACATTTCAGCCAGCGTATCCGCATTGCCCACAAGATGGTGAGCGGCGGCCTGCCGTTTATCCTGGCGGAGCTTTGTGCCCGGCTCGTGCTTTCCGGTTCGGCGGCGATCCTGCGCAGCAAGGGCATCGAAGAAGTTCGCGCCCGTGAGGCGATGGCGCGTGAGATCTTCGACGGTATCGACTTCACCTCGCATCCCTGCATACCGTTCCTTTGGATGAAGTTGCCCGATCCGTGGCTGTCCGGCACCTTCAAGCAGGCCGCCCTGCAGGAGGGCGTGCTCGTCGACGACGAGGATGAGTTCAAGGCCGGCCGCACCGACCGCGTCTTCCACCGCATCCGCATCGGCTTTTCCTCACCGCCGGACCGGGCCCAGGTACGAGCAGGCTTTCAGACGCTGAAGCGGCTGCTCGACAGCGGACGTGCCGGCTACGACAGTTTCGAGTGACTATCGGAATCCACGGGGTGACTTTCGGGCAAGGTTGCGCAACATATTATTTTAGCAGTCTTGCGCATATGATTCGCCTCAAGGATTCCGCATGCCGCTACCGTTCAGCCCAGCCTCGTCGCGACGCGTCGCGCTCCTTCTTCTCGCCATGACCACGTTGAGCGCCGCCACGCCGGCGATGGCTGCGGATAGCGTCTTCGATGAAATGCGCTTCGGCGTCACGACGTCGATTGCGGCCGGCGGCAAGCAGGAAGACGGGGTGTTTCCGTCGTTCACCGTGTATTTCGACCCGTTCGATGCCGATGGCGCGGTCGATCTCGGCGATAAGCTGCTGCGTCCGCGGGTCTATGCCGGCGCAGCGGTTGCGACCGCGTCCAACGGTGTCAATCAGGCCTATGGCGGCTTGAGCTGGACATTTGACATGACGAAGCGCCTTTTCGTCGAGTTCGGCGCCGGCGGTACGGTTCATGACGGCGACCTCGACAACCCCAGCGGTTCCGGCCCCCAGCTCGGCTGCCGCTTCCTCTTCCGCGAATACGCCGCCGCCGGCGTCCGCCTGGATGAGCACTGGAACGTTTCGGCGACCGTGGAACACGCGTCGCATGCCAATCTGTGCGACGGCCCGAACAACGGCCTGACACGCGCCGGCCTCGCGCTCGGCTACAAGTTCTGACACGAGCCGCCGCATCAGCCTTCTGCAAAGCTTTTGTACGGGCGTCAACCGCTGTTGATCGCCCGTATTTTTCTGTCGCGCCGCGCCGCAGCATAGGCTAAAGAAGCCGCAAAGCGCCCCCTGTTTCTGTTGCGGTTCGCACGCGCCATATTCCTCTTACGTGGATTGCGCGCCGCCCGAAGGATTTGACGGTCGACGATGACGATTTCCAACACCCGCCCCATCACCCCGGACCTCATCGCATCGCACGGGCTGAAGCCTGACGAGTACGAGCGTATTCTGAGCCTGATCGGACGCGAGCCGACCTTTACCGAACTCGGTATCTTCTCGGCCATGTGGAACGAGCACTGCTCCTACAAATCCTCGAAGAAGTGGTTGCGCACGCTGCCGACCAAGGGTCCGCGCGTCATCCAGGGCCCCGGCGAAAATGCCGGCGTGGTCGACATCGATGACGGCGACTGCGTCGTCTTCAAGATGGAGAGCCACAACCACCCGTCCTATATCGAGCCCTACCAGGGTGCTGCGACCGGCGTCGGCGGTATCCTGCGCGACGTCTTCACCATGGGCGCCCGTCCCGTCGCGGCGATGAACGCGCTGCGCTTCGGTTCGCCGGATCACCCGAAGACCCGCCACCTCGTTTCCGGCGTCGTTGCCGGCGTAGGCGGCTACGGCAACTCCTTCGGCGTTCCGACCGTCGGCGGCGAAGTCGAGTTCGACGCCCGCTACAACGGCAACATCCTCGTCAACGCCTTTGCTGCCGGCCTCGCCAAGAGCGACGCGATCTTCTACTCGAAGGCTGAAGGTGTCGGCCTCCCGGTCGTTTATCTGGGCGCCAAGACCGGCCGTGATGGTGTCGGCGGTGCGACGATGGCGTCTGCCGAATTCGACGAGTCTATCGAAGAGAAGCGTCCGACCGTTCAGGTCGGTGACCCCTTCACCGAAAAGTGCCTGCTCGAAGCCTGCCTCGAACTGATGCAGACCGGCGCCGTAATCGCTATCCAGGACATGGGTGCAGCCGGCCTTACCTGCTCGGCGGTCGAAATGGGCGCCAAGGGCGACCTCGGCATCGAGCTCAACCTCGACAGCGTTCCGGTTCGTGAAGAGCGCATGACGGCTTACGAAATGATGCTGTCGGAAAGCCAGGAGCGCATGCTCATGGTCCTCGAGCCCGCGAAGGAAGAAGTCGCCAAGGCGATCTTCGTCAAGTGGGGCCTCGATTTCGCGATCGTCGGCAAGACCACCGACGACCTGCGTTTCCGCATCCTGCACCAGGGCGAGGAAGTCGCAAACCTGCCGATCAAGGAACTGGGCGACGAAGCCCCGGAATACGATCGTCCCTGGACCCCGGCCAAGACCACGGCACCGCTCGCAACCAACGACATTCCGGCTGCCGATGTCGCCGACGCGCTCGTCAAGCTTGTCGGTTCGGCCAACAACTCCTCGCGCCGTTGGGTTTATGAGCAGTACGACACGCTGATCCAGGGCAATTCGCTGCAGCTTCCTGGCGGCGACGCCGGCGTCGTCCGCGTCGAAGGTCATGCCTCAAAGGCACTCGCCTTCTCGTCCGACGTGACGCCGCGCTATGTCGAAGCCGATCCTTACGAAGGCGGCAAGCAGGCGGTCGCCGAGTGCTGGCGCAATCTGACGGCAACGGGATCGCTGCCGCTGGCAGCCACCGACAACCTCAACTTCGGCAACCCGGAACGCCCTGAAATCATGAGCCAGCTGGTTCATGCCATCAAGGGCATCGGCGAGGCCTGCACCGCGCTCGACTTCCCGATCGTGTCCGGCAACGTCTCGCTCTACAACGAGACCAACGGCCAGGCGATCCTGCCGACCCCGACGATCGGCGGCGTTGGCCTGATCAAGGACTGGTCGAAGATGGCGCGCATCCGCTTTGCCGCGGAAGGCGAAACAATCCTGCTCGCCGGCGCCCCTGCCGGTCTCGGCTCGCACATCGCCCAGTCGGTCTACATGCGTGACGTCCACGGCCGCACTGACGGCCCGGCACCGCATGTCGACCTCGCGCACGAGCGCAAGGTTGGCGACTTCGTCCGCGGCCTGATCGTCGACGGTCTCGTGACCGCCGTTCACGATTGCTCGTCGGGCGGACTTGCACTTGCCGTTGCCGAAATGGCGATGGCATCGGGCATCGGCGCTGCCGTCGACGCTGTTGCCGGTCATGACCCGATTGCCACCTTCTACGGTGAAGACCAGGGTCGCTATGTCGTGACCGTCGCTGCCGGTGCGCTCGATGCGGTTGCCGCCCGTGCGAAGGCTGCAGGCGTCTCGCTGCCCGTGATCGGCAAGACCGGCGGCGACGCCGTCAAGCTCGGCGAAGCCAAGGCGGTTTCGGTCGCAGATCTGCGTGCCGCCCACGAGGCCTGGTTCCCGGAATTCATGCAGGGCGACCTCGCACCGGAGAATTGAGACAGGAACAGCGCCACCACGGCGGGTGATTTTCCGGACGCGCCATGTTCGATTGGGACGACCTGAAATATTTTCTCGCCGTGGCGCGCACCGGCTCCACGCTTGCGGCTGCTCGCAGCCTCAAGGTCAATCAGACGACCGTCGCACGCCGGATCGACGCGCTCGAACGCGGTCTCGGCCTCACCCTCTTCGTGCGCCTTCCGAACGGCTATCGCCTGACGGAGCGCGGGGAAGCGACCGTCGCGCTCGCCGAACAGGTCGAGCAAGGCGCGAGCACGCTCGCCGACACGGCCCGCGGCTGGAACCGGACGGTCGCCGGCACCGTGCGTGTGACCACGACGGAGATCCTCGCCATCGACGTTGTGGCGCCGTTGGTCTCCGAACTGCGCAGTCAGCACCCGTCATTGTCCATTGAGTTGATCGCCGACGATCGCCGGCTCGATCTTTCGCGCGGTGAAGTGGATGTCGCGTTGCGTGTCGGCTCCTGTCCCGAAGAGCCGGGTATCGTTCGGCGCCGGCTTGCAACCAGCGTCTGGGCGCTTCATTGCACCCGATCCTACGCCGAGCGCCACGGCTTGCCGGGCACCATTGCCGACCTCGGCCGGCATGAGATCGTTGGCGGAACTGGCGGTCTCAAGGAATTGGGCCCGCTCGTTGCCTTGCGCAAGGCGGCACCCGACGCCCCGATCGGCATCCACTGCAACTCCGTGCCCAACCTGATAGCCGCTGTGCGCTCCGGGGTGGCCATCGGCCCGCTTCCCTGTTGGGCCGCCTCCGTGGACGATGGCTTGCTGCGCTGTCCCCTTCCCGAGCTCGAGGCCCGTTCGGACATTTGGCTCCTCTATCACGAAAGCCTGCGTGAGAGCCCACATGTCCGGCTGTTTCGCGAAGCGGTGACGGCGCGCTTTGAAGTCGTCCGCCACCGGTTCGAGGGACGCTCCGCCCCGGGAGCCTAGGCGGTCTCCAGCGCCTCTTCCTTACCCGCCGGACAATGGCTGGCCGCGTCCGGAAAACCCAGTTGCCGCGCCTGCGCGCCACCGTCACGTGCGCCCCATCGCCGTGCGATCTTGCCAGCCTTGAACTCGAACCATTCAATCGCAAGCAACTCGTAAGAGCGGCCGGTCGGTTGCCTGAAGTCCAGAAACGGGCCGGTCCATTTGCCGGTTTCGCGCAGGCGAACCGCGACGGTGTCTTCGTATGCGACCATGGACAGGACGTCGAGCCTCATGTTCAGCCCGTGGTGAAGATCGTGCCAGACCCGTGCGGCAAAATCGAAGGCGCCGGCACCCACCACGCCCTGAATCTCCGCGTCGGTGGCAAAGAGCGGACGCAGGGCCTCGATGTCGCCTGCATTCATCGCCCGCACATAGGCTTCGACCGTTGCCCTATTCGCCTGATCACGTGACATATGACTTCCCTAGCGGTGCCCGGCACATCCGCGCGGGCTGTTGAAATGAAGGGGCGGCAACGGGCTTCCGGCTCGGCTCACCAGCCCTTGCGCACTAGAGCGGAACCGGCATTTCACTGCTATCAGCTTTGTCGCAGCAACCTTCTGCAGATTTGCAGAACGTCAATTGTCGGCCGCACCTCGTTGTTGCTCACCTGATTCAGCAATTGCGTTTCGCCCCTGAATCGTGGTTCCCTGAGGGTATGGAGCGGCGCTGGCGACGCGGTCGGCACTGCGGAAAAACAAGGAGTTGGCGTATCATGCCCATGACACCAGGCGACATCGAAGACATGATCAAGGCCGGGATTCCCGGAGCCAAGGTCACGATCCGCGATCTGGCCGGTGACGGCGACCACTATGCCGCCGAAGTCGTGGCCGAAGCGTTTCGTGGCAAGACTCGCGTGCAGCAGCACCAGATGGTCTACAACGCGCTCAAGGGCAACATGGGGGGTGTCTTGCACGCCCTCGCCCTGCAGACGAGCGCGCCGGAGTGAGCCGGAATGGCTGATCTGATCAAGGAACTTGTCAGCGGCGTTGTCGATAGCGCGCTGAGGGAAATCCTCAAGAAGACCGGCGTCAAGCGAACCTCGACCAAGCGGACGAAGCGTCGGGCGCGGACGACTTCCGGCGGCGGCATCCTCGGGGATATCCTCGAGGCTGCCATCAGCAAGCCGGCCAAGAAGCAGGTTAGCCGTCGCCGTACGGCTGCGGCGCGCAGCAAGACCCGTCGCCGCACCGCCTGACGGCGGCATGCTCCTTAATTCCTGGTCGATTTAAGGATAAAACGTGCAAGGCAAAGGTCTCTGCAGTGCGCTTTGCGCGTGGTCTGATGAGGCGCGTGGCGCGGGAGTGGTAATAAAACCACATCTTGAGGACCATCAATATTTGTTGCGAATGGGTGGTGAAAATCACCGATATGCATGCTATCTAAGAGCCAATAGATATCCGGCCCTTGAAGCCGGCGCAGGAAGGAAGACAAGATGAGCGGAATTCACGAATTCATCGACAATGAAGTCAAGACGAACGATGTGGTGCTCTTCATGAAGGGTACGCCGCAGTTCCCACAGTGTGGCTTCTCCGGTCAGGTGGTCCAGATTCTCGATTACATCGGCGTCGACTATAAGGGCGTCAATGTGCTCGCCGACGCGGACCTGCGCCAGGGCATCAAGGATTACTCCAATTGGCCGACGATCCCGCAGCTCTACGTCAAGGGCGAATTCGTCGGCGGTTGCGACATTGTGCGCGAGATGTTCCAGGCCGGCGAACTGCAGTCGCACCTTGAGGCGCAGGGCATTGCCGTCAAGGGTGCTGCTGCCTGATCTAGCGACGCCTCGTCCCGATCTTTCGGAGAAGGCGGGCAACCGCCTTTTTTGATTCTGACGGTCGTTCCGGATCGCCTAATTTTCGTTGTTCTTCTGGAGGCTTTTCGTGCGTGTTCGCGCGGGAGCCGTCGAGATGCGTTCAGAGCGTGCTTTCTTCACGAGCGCCTGCCGGCGTTCAGGAGCGGGCGAAGGGCCGGATATCTGATGTCCGGCCTGTCATGAATCGGTTGCGATCGTTCGGCATAAGCTGCTCATAGGGGTCCTCGCCTCGCTCTGGCGCCGGAAGTCCGGTCCCCGCCGCTCGACGCTTCCCTTGCTTCATGCCGGCCCGGTCTGTGCGGTTTCATATCGCCCCGGCGGCCCCTGCTCGAAATTCATATGCCTGCCGGCATGACGCCAGCAGACATCCTCTTTTTCCGGATCTGCTCCGGACCAACCTGTTCCGCTTGCGCCCGATGCGCCGTTAGGACTTTTTGAAAATGACAAGTACGACCAACGATGACGCCCGGCCCGGCCTCACGAAATTCCAGTTCATCGCATTGATGGCCATGCTGATGGCGACCAACGCGATCTCGATCGACATCATGCTTCCCGGCCTGCAGCAGATCGGCGCGAGCCTTGGCGTTGCCTCCGAAAATGAGCGGCAATACATCATCACCGCCTATCTGCTCGGCATGGGCGTGGCACAACTGTTCTTCGGCCCGCTGTCGGATCGGTTCGGCCGCAAGCCACCGCTTCTCGCTGGTCTCGTTCTCTACGCACTGTGTGCGCTCGCAATCGCCGTCGTGCCAAGCTTCGGCCTCATGCTGGCTTTGCGCTTCGTCCAGGGCGCGGGTGCGGCGGCGACGCGCGTCATCACCATCTCGATCGTGCGCGACGTCTATGGCGGCCGGCAGATGGCGGAGGTCATGTCGCTGGTCATGATGGTGTTCATGATCGTTCCGGTCGTCGCGCCCAGCATAGGTCAGCTCATCATCAGCTTTGCAGAATGGCACATGATCTTCGTGGTCGTCGCAGTCTATGCGGTGATGATCATTGCGCTCGTGGTCTCAAAGCTTGACGAAACCCTTGATCCGGCGCATCGCCGCGACTTCACGCCGTCGGTCATCCTCAGCGGTTTCCGCATCGTGCTGACCAACCGGCTGTCGCTGCTCTATACGCTCGCGACCTCTGTGATCCTTGGCGCGCTCTTCGGGTTCATCAACTCGGCGCAACAGGTGCTCGTCGGCGTCTACGGCCTAGGCGTGTGGTTTCCGCTTGTCTTCGCGGCATTTGCCGGTATGATGGCGGTCGCTTCCTTCACCAACTCCCGCCTTGTCCGCCGCTTCGGCATGCGGCCGCTTTCACATGCGGCGCTCTGCGGCTTCACGCTCGCAAGCTTCGTCTGGATGTCGGCCTCACTCTATGGACCGCTGCCCTTCCCGGTTTTCGTCGTGCTCTACTGCGCCACGATGTTCCAGTTCGGGTTGATCGCGCCAAACTTCAACGCCATGGCCATGGAGCCGCTCGGACACGTCGCCGGAACCGCATCCTCCGTGCTCGGCTTCATGCAGACGATCGGCGGAAGCGTGATCGGAGCCTTCATCGGCCAGTCTTTCGACGGCACGGCCACGCCGCTTGCCACTGGCTACTTCACCGTTGCCGCGATTGGTCTCGTTTTCGTTTTCATCGCCGAACGCGGCAAGCTGTTCAAACCGCACCATCAGCCGGCCGGTTGATCTCTACAGTGCCATGCGTGTCTTAGGACGCGAAAGGTCGCCATAGCGCTCCAAACTGCCGGCCAGTCTCTCCAAAGATTGAATTTACGGGTTTTCCCAAATGTCCACCATTGCCAATCAATCCGAACATATCGACGGGGTTTCCGGGGCTCAACGCCTCAACATGGGCATCGTCGAGTTCATCATCACCATCGCCGTCATGACGGCGAGCGTCGCTATCGCCATCGACAGCATGCTGCCGGCGTTGCCGGCCATCGGCCAGTCGCTGAACGTCGCCAACACCAACGATAGCCAGTTGGTGATCGGCGTCTTCTTCCTCGGCTTCGGCCTCTCGCAGATCTTCTTCGGCAGCCTTTCCGACGCCTTCGGCCGTCGCAAGGTGTTGCTGGGCGGCCTCGCGTTTTTCACCGTGTCGATGTTTTCGGCTGCGCTTACCCAGAGCTTTGAGACGCTGCTCATCCTGCGCTTCATTCAGGGTATCGGCGCCGCTGCGATCCGCATCACCACCATGGCGATCGTGCGCGACTGCTTTGGCGGCCGCGAGATGGCGCGCGTCATGTCCTATGTCATGATCGTGTTCATGATCGTGCCGATCGTCGCCCCTTCGATCGGCCAGCTCGTGATCCTCTATGCCAATTGGCACTGGATCTTCATCCTGATCGGCATCATCGGCGCGATCCTCTTCGTCTGGGCCTTTTCCCGCATGAAGGAGTCCCTGCCCCAAGAGGAGCGCATGCCGCTCTCCGTCGGCGCGGTGGCATCGGGTTTCAAGACCGTACTCACCAACCGTATCACCTGCGGCTACATGATCGGCATGACGATGTTTACCGCCGTCATCTGCGCCTATATCGTTACCGTCCAGCAGATCTTCGGCGAGGTCTACGGCCTCGGCGAGTGGCTGCCGATCGCCTTTGCCGGCACGGCCGGCGGCATTGCGGTTGCGAACTTCGCCAACGGCTTCTTCGTCCGCAGCTTCGGCATGCGCCGCATCTCGCACGTCTCGATGATCCTGTTCACGTTGATTTCGGTCGCAGGCTTCGTGATGTCGCTCTCCGGCACGCCGGCCTTCGTCGTCAGCTACCTGATGTTCTCGGTGCTCCTGATGTTCTTTGCGGTGATCGCAACGAACTTCACCGCGATCAGCCTGGAGCCGATGGGGCACCTGGCCGGTACCGCAACGGCGATCACCGGCTTCGTTTCGACCACCGGTGGCGCGCTCATCGGCGGCGCTGTCGGCCAGCTCTTCAATGGCACGTTGCAGCCGCTGTTCGGTGGTTTCGCGCTCTTCGGCGCGGTGACGATCCTTGCAACGCTCTGGGCTGAAAAGGGCAAGCTCTTCACCCATCCGGGCGACAAGGACGTCTCCATGGATCACGGCGGCGGCCATATGTGACGGCCGCCAGAAGGCAAACAAATAGCCCGCCCGGAGCGATCCGGGCGGGCTTTCGCATTTTCGGGCTGCTTCGAACAGCTCAGACCGTGAAGACCTCGCTGCGCAGCGTCTCCCAGCTCTCCTTGTCTGTCGCCAGCAGAAGTCCGCCATTGAGATGGGCCGGCAGATAGGGCGAACCGTCGAAGCGGGCGGCATAGGCACCGGCTTCCTGCGAGATCAGCGTACCGGCGAGATGATCCCAGGGCATCAGCTTCTGGTACATCAGGAAGTGGATGTGGCCGCCGGCAAGCATGCGGTATTCATGCGCGGCGCAGCGATAGCTGGTGGCGATGCGGACCTTGGCCATGTTGGCCATGACTTCGCGTCGTGCTTCCTGTTGGTAGAAACCTGTCGAGGCCCCGCCGACCATGGCTTCGAGCGGCACGCCGACGGTGACCGACATGCGCTCCTGCGTCCCATCCGGGCGGCACATCCAGGCGCCCGAGCCCTTCTCCGCGATCACCCAGTCGTTGCCGAGCGGATCGTAGATGATGCCGGCAACTGTCTCGCCCTTCGCAACGACGCTCGCCATGACGCCGAAAAGCGGCACGCCGGCAGCGAAATTGAAGGTGCCGTCGATCGGGTCGACGACGACGGCAAGCTCGGCATCGGCAAGCTTGTCGAGCAGCGCCGGGTCGGCGGCGACCGATTCCTCGCCAATGAACAGTGCGCCGGGCGCTATGTCTTCCATACGGGACTTGATCAGCCGTTCGGCCGCCTCGTCGGCTTCGGTCACGAGATCGATCGCTTCCGACTTCATCCGGACATCATCCGCCCCGAGATTGCGGAACCGCGGCAGGATTTCTTTGACCGCCGCCTCCTGCATGAGGTTGGCGAGGCCGGCGATGTCGACGGAATGGCTCATTCTTTGGGCTCCGGTGTGAGGGACTGGAAATCGAACAGCTTGGGATCGAGCAGATGCGACGGGTTCACATGGCCGAGCGCGCGCAGCATAGTGTCCTTGCGGCCGGGCATGCGTCGCTCGATATCGGAAAGCATCGCCTTCATCGCATTGCGCTCGAGCCCGTCCTGCGAGCCGCAGAGATCGCAAGGGATGATCGGGAACTCCATCGCTGCGGCAAACTTGGCAAGATCATCTTCGGCCGCATAGGCAAGCGGACGAAGCACCATCAGATCGCCTTCGTCGTTGAGGAGCTTTGCCGGCATCGAGGCGAGCCGGCCGCCATGGAAAAAGTTCATGAAGAAGGTTTCGAGGATGTCCTCGCGGTGGTGGCCGAGAACCAGCGCGTCGCAGCCCTCTTCGCGGGCGACGCGATAGAGGTTGCCGCGGCGCAGCCGCGAACAGAGGGAGCAGTAGGTGGCACCCGTCGGCACCTTCTCCTTCACGATCGAATAGGTGTCACGATACTCAATGCGATGCTTGACGCCGATCGATTGCAGATATTCCGGAAGGATATGCTTCGGGAAGTTCGGCTGCCCCTGGTCGAGATTGCAGGCGATGAGTTCCACCGGCAACAGCCCGCGCCATTGCAGGTCCATCAAAAGCGCCAGTAGGCTATAGCTGTCCTTGCCGCCGGAAAGACCGATCAGCCAGCGCTTCGAGCCTTTCAACATCCCGAAGTCGTCGAGTGCCTGGCGGGTCTGGCGCAGCAGGCGCTTGCGCAGCTTGTTGAACGAGACGGAGGACGGCATGCGGCTGAACAGCGGATGCGTGCCGGCGTCGATCTCGACCTCATCGAAAGTGGCTTCGACCTGGTCTTGCGACGACGTGAGCGAAAGGTCCATGGCAGGGGATCCTGTGCGGCAGGCGCGGGCGCAACCGGCGCCCGGCAAATCTTGGCCTGCACTTGCCCGCTCCAGCCGTCAAGATCAAGGAAAATCGCCCGCTGGCTGGCCGTTACGACCCGAACACCGACCAGCCGGTGCGTGCCGCCAGCATTTCGAGTGCCAGCGAACCGAGCAGCGAATTGCCGTTCTCGTTGAGACCCGGCGACCAGACGGCGACGGACGCCTTGCCCGGAGCAACTGCCAGGATGCCGCCGCCGACGCCGCTCTTGCCGGGCAGGCCGACGCGATAGGCGAAATCGCCCGAGCCGTCGTAGTGGCCGCAGGTCAGCATCAGTGCGTTGATGCGTCGCGCCCGCTGGCGCGAGACCACATTGTGGCCGGTCAGCGGGTTACTGCCGCCTGCGGCCAGAAACAGGCCGGCCTTCGCCAGCTGGCTGCAGGTCATCGCCAGGGCGCAATGATGGAAGTAGACGCCGAGCACGTGGTCGACAGGATGGTCGAGCCGGCCATAGGAGCGCATGAAGTTTGCGAGCGCGAAGTTGCGGTAGCCGGTGGCCGTCTCCGAACGCGCAACCTCGTGGTCGATGACGATCTGGTCGTCGTCGGCAAGATAGCGGACGAACTGCACGATTTCGCCGATCAGTTCCCGCGGCGTATGGCCTGCGAGGATCAGGTCGCTGATGGTGATCGCACCGGCATTGATGAAGGGATTGCGCGGCTTTCCGCCCTCATGCTCGAGCTGCACGATCGAATTGAACGCGGAGCCGGACGGTTCGCGACCGACCCGGTGCCAGATGTTCTCGCCGTGTTTGCCGAGCGCCAGCGTCAGCGTGAACACCTTCGAGACGCTCTGGATCGAAAACGGCACCTCGGCATCGCCAACCCGATAGATCTTGCCATCGGTGGTGACGATCGCCATGCCGAAATGCTTGGCATCGACCCGCGCGAGCTGCGGAATGTAGTCGGCGACCTTGCCTTGGCCGAACCTTGGGCTCAGTTCCCGGTGGATATCGTCGATGATCGCCTGCAGGTCTTGCGGAGCGTTCTGCTCAGGCATCGGCTTCCCTCTCGCTCACCGCCTTCGGAGACAAGGGGTGAGATCGCCATGATCGGAGTGCGGTCGCGTAGCGAAGGCTACAGACAAAAAAACCGCCCGTTTCCGGGCGGTTTTCGAAACGTCACAAGGCGCGAGCCTCGGATTAACGCGAATAGAATTCGACGACCAGGTGCGGTTCCATGACGACGGCGTAAGGAACGTCGGAGAGAACCGGCACGCGGACGTAGGTCGCAACCATCTTGTTGTGGTCGACTTCGATGTAATCAGGAACGTCGCGTTCAGCGAGCGAAACCGATTCGAGAACGGTCACGAGCTGCTTGGACTTTTCCTTGACTTCGATGACGTCGCCCGGCTTGCAACGGTAGGAACCGATGTTCACGCGAACACCGTTGACCTTGACGTGGCCGTGGTTGACGAACTGACGGGCAGCAAAGACGGTCGGAACGAACTTGGCGCGGTAGACGATCGCGTCGAGGCGCGATTCGAGCAGGCCGATCAGGTTCTCCGGGGTGTCGCCCTTGCGGCGGGAAGCTTCAGCGAAGATCGCGCGGAACTGCTTCTCGCGGATGTCGCCGTAGTAGCCCTTGAGCTTCTGCTTGGCGCGCAGCTGTACACCGAAGTCCGAAAGCTTGGACTTGCGGCGCTGACCGTGCTGGCCCGGGCCGTATTCGCGGCGGTTAACCGGGGACTTCGGACGGCCCCAGATGTTTTCGCCCATACGGCGGTCAATTTTATACTTGGACGATTCGCGCTTGCTCATCGCATTTCCTTTCAAACGGTTACACCGGCCTGTTTCCAAGCCGGATCAAGGAAACACGCCCTCCTCTGAACCCATTTTCGGGGTTCTGACAGGTTTCTCACGATCACGCTGACGGAGAAGCCACGGGACATGTCAAATGAAACACCGGACATTTCTGCCCGGCGTTGGGGCGGCTTTAGTGGGTCGGGCCACTATTGTCAAACGAAATCGTGGCAATCGGCTTCGCTTCAGGCCGGATCAACAGGTCAGGCCCGTTCCAGCGAGACGAGCAGCTTCCTGAGCAACCCAGCCAGAGCGGCGCGGTCTTCCGAGCTCAACCCTTCGAGGTAACGTGCTTCGCTGGTCATATCCGCGCGAATCGCCGCTTCCGCAAGGGCTACTCCCTTGTCGGTCAATCCGACGACGCTGCTGCGGCCATCGGATGCGGAGCGTTCACGCAGGATCAGTCCTGCCTTCTGCAGCCGGTCGAGCCGGTGCGTCAGCCCACCCGACGAGATCATCAGCAACGTATAGAGGTCCGTCGGCGTCAGTCGATAGGGCGGCCCGGATCGCCGCAGCGTCGAAATCACGTCGAACTCGCCGCGGTCGAGGCCGAAGGAGGCAAAGGTCTCCTCGATCGACGGACGGACGAGATTGGAAAGGCGGTAGGCACGCCCGAGGATCGTCATCGGCTCGGTATCGAGATCGGGCAGTTCACGCTGCCACTGCCCCTGCAACCGATCGACGTGATCCCTCGCCTCATTCTCGTTCCGCAT
>NZ_JAEPRP010000368.1:0-1264 GCF_016652895.1 Ensifer sp. SSB1 | reverse complement strand
CGGGATAGCCTTCGGGCGATCCACTTCCAAGGGCGGGATCAGAGAAGGACCGGAAGTATCCTCGCTACCAGCGCCGCCTTCTGTCGGGTCCACCAGATCTGCGATTGGCGCAGCAGCCTCGATTGCGGCGCCCTCGTTTGGCAAAATTTCTGCAGTGGTCTCTGGAGAAGGCAGCTCCATGCGCTGAGCCGGTTCGAACAGATGCGGTGCTTCTGTCTCAGCCGCGCGCACGAGGGCCTTGAGGTCCGTGTCTCCCCAAATTGAAGACTGGCTGGTAGTCGACCGCCGGCGAGCCGATTTGACTTCGACGATAAACTTTCGCTGCTGCGGTTTCATGCGGCTCCAACGTTTAAGGGTGCGATATCAGTTACGGCGTGTCATACCGCCCAAGCATTTTTTTGAGCTGCGTATTCTGCAACCGCAACTTTTCTGCAAGCCGGCGTCTTAGTTGCCTGACGTCCTCGTCCAGTGCGGTCATCTCATCGACGAAGGTCATCGGCGGCTGTGGGGCACCGGAACTGCGATCTCCATACTCGACGACTTCGGCCACTGCAACATCGCCAGCGCTTGTTTTCCGGCTGCGCCTTCGCCTTTTGGTCGGCGGTGGCTGTGGTGACCCGGCGGGCTCCGGAAGCATCCCTTGAGCGTCGGCAGGTGACCGGTCGACTATTGTAGCAAGCGTCCCATCATTTTGGTCAGCCGCAGCATCGATGTTCAAAGCGTCGAGACTACTTGCCTCCTCGTTCGAGCCTTCAACGACCAAGTCATCAACTTCGCCTGCCGGGTCCTCGGTCTCGACTTCAGGAGCGTTCTCCGACGTCTTGACCGTTCTTCCCAGGGACGCCAGCTGGGCCAGATATTTCCACGGTGATTTCATAGTGCGCCGCCAAACTGATCAATGGCACCGGCATCCTTGGCCGCAACCCTCAAAGGAACTCCAGCCAGAATGCGATGACAAGGGCCAATCAAGTTATCCGATCGGCCCTTTATCAATTGATCAGGCAAGGCCCAACCGCTTGCGCAGGTCGGCGTTCTCGGCCCGCAGTTTTTCGGCCAGCGCCTTGCGCAGCCGCGCGTTCTCTTCTTCGAGCTGGAGAAGATCTGCAATGTCGTCGAGGACTGGAGCTGAAGCCGTCGTTGCCGTCGGCTGCTTTGCCCCACGGGTTTCGCCGGCGCCCTTGGCGACCTTCTTTGCCCGGGTCTTGCCAGTCGCCGGCGCCTCCGCAGAGAGGTTCCCGTCCGCCGACTTGTCTGCACGCTTCCT
>NZ_JAEPRP010000086.1:3231-30272 GCF_016652895.1 Ensifer sp. SSB1 | reverse complement strand
ACTCGTCAATATCCGAACCTACTTTATGCCGAAGCGGGCAAAGCAGAAGTTCTGACCGAGCGCCAGAAACCTATTCCGTCAATCACAAAAGCCGTGGCCCATTCGTTGCGCTCACAATGAACCACACATATTGAGGAAGACCCAGGTTTGGTTGAACTCGTCAATGATGAGAGATACTCTCCCGAGCTTGAAGATTGGCCCACGCGCCGGGCAGGAACCGTGGTTCTTGTGGTCGCATCTTAGTAATGGCAGCCTAGGGGTTGCCCAGTGTCAGCGCAGCGTATTCGTGAAATTCGAGTCGGCAACGATGGTGTTGAAATTCCGTCAAATGATGTGCGCCACCTCTTTTTGCGCATGGGCCGGGCCTGGGAAGGCGGCACTTGCCACAAGCAAGTGATCGAACGCGCCTCGACGCGGTAGGTTTTGCGGATCTAACCATCGCCGCTTGATGTGGAGCGGCCGCGATGGGGAACCCGGTCCGTTTTTTGTGTTTCGCAGGCACAGGGGCAGCCGTCGATGTCGTGCGAAGCCGGCTATCGGAACTCGGCTTTCAGGACGCGCTTGCAGAACGCGAAGGCGACGCCGAATACTGCATTGCCTTCATCTCGGACGTCGATGCCGCGCTCATCGCCTATATCGGCGAGCTGTCACAGCGCTTCCAGCTCATCGTTGTCCTGATCCCGGGTTCAAACGGCGCGGCAGATGCGCGGTGGGAGCTTCTCAACGCAGGCGCCATGGACGTGCTCGACTGGAGCGACGAGCGTGCGCTGCCCGAGGAAATCGCGGCGCGCCTCACGCGCTGGATCGAGATCGCGCAGCTGGTCGAGAGCGACACGCTTCGGCAGAACCTCGTCGGTGGCTCCCTGTGCTGGAAATCATTGAAGCGCAAACTGGTCGAGGCGGCCGCATATTCCTTGGGCAACGTGCTCCTCGTCGGCGAGACCGGCACCGGCAAGGAGCAGATCGCCAGAGCTATTCACAAGCTTAGCAAGCGGGCAGGCAAGCCGGAACTGGTCGTCGTCGACTGCACTATTTTGTCTCCGGAGCTGTCGGGAAGCGAGCTGTTCGGGCACGAACGTGGCGCCTTCACCGGGGCTATCACGGAGCGTGACGGCGCCTTCGCACTCGCCAATGGAGGCTCGCTCTTCCTCGACGAGATCGGCGAACTGCCATTGCAGCTGCAGGCGCAACTGCTGCGCGTGATCCAGGAGCGTACCTACAAGCGCGTCGGCGGCAATGTGTGGAACCGCTCCGAGTTTCGCCTGATCTGCGCCAGCAACCGCGACCTGGAGAAACTCGTGGCGGAAGGCGGCTTTCGCGGCGACCTGTACTACCGGATCGCCGACTGGGTGATCAAGCCGCCGCCGCTGCGCGAGCGGCGCGCCGACATCCTCCCGCTGGCGCGGCATTTCCTGACGGCTGCGAGCGGCGACGCCGCCGCTCCCGAAATCGAACCGGCCCTGGCCGACTATCTCGTCAGCCGTGACTATCCAGGTAATGTGCGCGATCTGAGACGGCTGGTAATGCGTCTTCATTCGCGCCATGTCGGCAAGGGACCGATCACGATCGGGGCGCTTCCGCTCGACGATCGGCCGGCGGGCGGGCGACCGCCCGAACCATTCGGCGAGCCCGGCTTCCTGCTGGCAATCCAGCACGCCTTCGACTACGGCATTGGCCTGAAGGAAATCGGCCGCGCCGTTTCCAACGCTGCCATCAACCTGTCGCTCGAACAGGAGCGCGGCAACCTACATCGCGCCGCGCGCCGCCTCGGGATCACCGATCGCGCGCTGCAACTGCGCCGCGCCGGTCAAGGCCAGCCGGCCGTGGCCGGCGCACGTCACGCGGCGACCGAGAACCCCTGAACGCGGCTGACAAGCCTGAGCACATTGCCGCCGAGGACCGCTGCACGGTCTTCGGGGTTGAGACCAAGCGCCTCGATCTTGGCGATCTCGACGCCGGGATGCAGCCAGGGCCCGTCCGACCCAAAAAGTATCTTGCTGGCGCCGGCGCGTTTGACCGCCTCTTCGAGAATGTCGAAACGACGCACGCCGGCAGTGTCGGTGAAGATATTCCTGTGCCGGACCAGATGGTCAATGAGCGCACTCTGCGCCTTCCAGTCGTCGGCGAAACTACCGAGATGCGGAATGATGAACGGCACGTCCGGATATTCTTGGGCAAGGATTTCGGCGACCGAAACTTCACCCATGACGTCATAGAGGACCGGAAGCCGATAGCGGCGCGCGGCTTCGCAGATCTCGCGGGTTATGTGCCCGTCGTGACGATGAACCTTGATGCCGACGAGGCCCAGCGACACTACCGCCTCGCGGATCATCATCTCGACGCGGCCCTTGTCGGCGACCGGGTGAACAAAGGCGAAGCCGAGAAGGCGATCGGGTCTGCCGGCAATGATGCGCGCCACTTCCCGATTGGCCAGAAGGTAGCCGTCGGAAAAGGCCGCGAAGATGATGGTGCGGTCGATATTGGCCTCGCGCGCACGGGCGAGATAGCGGCCAAGCGGAGCGGACGTGTCGGCAGGCTGCGTGAGCCCGTTGCCCTTTCCGGCGTGACAATGGCAGTCGATGATCATGGCCAGAGAACCTCAATGCAGTTACCGGACCCGGCCCGCCACGGCCGGGCTCATCCCGAAAGGATTGGGGACAGCCGTCCGCGGCGGACAGGATGTTTACACGCCTTCGATGACCACGGCGTTGCCGCGGCGCCACCACCTGCCGCCCGCAGATCTTCCGGCGATCGCCGAAGCCCCACCCGATGCGGCCAGCCCTTTCGAGGGGTACGACGTGCGGGCTCCGGACGCGAGCTGCCGCAGCACGGTGGCATTCACGCCAGGCACATGACGGCGCGTTGCGTTGGCCACGACGCTGCGCGCAATCTGCTCGGCAGGCGCAGAACCGGGCACGACCGGCGAGGTTCCGAGCGCCGCCGAGGCATCGGCGATCGCGGTTGCTGCAATCCTGATAAAGCGGCGAGCCTTCTCGATGTCGGCCTGATCCGGGCTCATCCCCGCGGTTTCCAATTCGAGCGCGCTGGCTACAGCCTGGCCCAGCCCCCGGCCGATCATCGTTCCGACCCCAGGAATGGGGATCAGCGAGCCGAGCGCGCCGCCGGCGATCGGCAGCGCGGCCTTGGCAAGCGACTTCAGCGCCGGGCCGACCACGGGCAGCACGTTCTTGCCGACGAATTTGCCGACCGATTTCAGACCGGCGCCGACTTTCTTGAAGAGGCCGCCAAGGAATTGCTCAAGCTCCTGTTCGTTCTGGGCAGAGAGCAGTTCCATGGCCAGTTCGAACTCTTCGTTCTCTGAGAGGAGCTCGCCGGCCTCGAAAGCTCCATACAGTTCAAATTCCCCTGCCGCGGCGCGGCAGTTTGGGCAATTGCAGCTCAGCGGATGCATACTAGCCTCCTGTTGTTAGAGTGACGTGATGATTGCGTGTTCAGATTTCATTGAGCGCGAGGACCTCCAGCTCGGTGACCCTGTTGAGGCGGTTGTTGTCGTTCTTGTGATGCTCGTTGATCTTCTTTTCGAGCGCACGGACCTGCGCTTCCGTGGCGTCCCTCATGAGGTGGAGCGCGAGCTTCATGCCTCTTGCGGTCTTCCCGAAATGCGACAGGCACCACATGTGCTGGATGAGGCGGCGGCGCAGATCGACGGCCTTGCCGGTGTAGAACTTGCCGGTGGACGTGTGGAAGCGGTAGAGACCGGGAATCTTCTGGTTGCCCAGCGCCTTCAGCACGAGCGCCACGGGCTTTGCATTGGCAACCGCGAGCGCGTTTTCCGCCCTCAGCGCCTCACCCGATAGCTCCCATTCGAATTCGAACTCGCGCTGCTCACGGTCGCGCCGGACCCTGCGTAACGCGGCCTCGGTATCCGGACCGATGAAGCCGCTGACCGGCAAGCGACAACGCCGCTGGAAGGCGCGTATCCATTGTCGTAAGGAGTTGGTCATGACGCCGTCGACACTAAGCGTGGTCCCGAGAGCGGTGTTGAGCGTGTCCTGCACCCAGCGGACATACTCGGAGCTGCCCGGACGCGCCGGCTCTCCGTCCGCCATGCGCAGCGCTGGCTGCGGATCCGGCTCGTCGTATGCAGGGCCGATCGTCGGGTAGCGCGGGCCGCCAGATCGCCGCCCGCGCCAGGCGGGAGTGTATGGCGGCTGGGACGAGCGCGTCGGGCGGGGCGGCTGTCCACCCCTCGGCCCCGCGGCTACGCCACGGGCGGGCCTGGATGAGCGCTCGAATTCCAGTTGCGCCGGGAACGGGTCGATGGTTCGGATCGTGCTCATAACGCCTCCTGTCTCACGCGACCGAAATGCCGTCCGCGATGCGCTCCAGTGCGGCCAGCAGGCGGCCGATGTCGGCCGGCGCATGACGCGCAGTCACCAAAAACGAAAGGTTCGGATTGCCCTCGCCGCACGAACGGGTCGCCAGCGCGCGCACGCCCATGCCGGCAAGCGACTCCAGCGCGGCTCGCGCCGCGTCGGTGGAAGGCATGGCGATGGTTTGCATCGGAACCGGCAGCAGGCTCCTGACCTGCAAACCTATCCGCCTCACGCCGGCGCGAAACTGCTCGACAAGCAGCGCGACGCGCGCCCGCAAAGTGTCGCCGGCGCTGCAGTTTGCCGCAAGCGCGCCCATTGCCGCGGCAATGTCCGCGACCGACGGCGGGCTGGTGTGAACACGGGTTTCCCCGTCACGCGCGGCGCGCGCGATGAAGTCCTGGGTGCCGCACAGCACGGCCAAAGGCACGCCGAACGCCTTGGCGAGCGATGCACCCGTCGCAATGTTGGCACAGGACAGGCCATGCCAGGCGAGCGAGCCGCCACCGCCGAGGCCAAGCGGTTTGGCCGGCGACGGGTTGCGGCCAAGCACACCGAGCGCCTGGGTGTCGTCGATCACAAGGCGCCCTCCCATGTCGGCCGCCAGGCGCGACAGAGCGGGCAAAGGCGCTACCTGGCCGCAAGATGGGCAAAGCCCATCCGTGACGATGACCGGACGCTGGCCGGCGCGACGCGCCTTTCGCAGCCGCCGCTCCAAGCTGGCCGTATCATGGTGCCGGTAGGTCTCCACCGGCACCTGGTCGAGCTGGACGCGCTCGGCGCTCCAGCGTGCGATCGGATAGGATGAAGCGTCGAACAGGAGAAGGCTGTCCTTCGACACGGCGGCCTGGAACAGATCGCGGAACAGGTGCAGCGTCGAAGGATAGAGCAGCCCAGCCTCCTCGCCCATGAGCAGTGCCAGGTCCCGCGCCAGCGGGCGCGCGCCCTTGGGCTCATCGAGGGCGGCGGGCCGGCCGAGCGTCAACGCCTGCCACGGGGCAAGCGATGCGCTCGGATGGTCCAATCCGAGATAGAGTGCGGACGTAAAGTCCAGCATGGCACACACTCCCTCGCGGTCAGACCAGGCGCCGCTGCTCGTCCAGGCGCCTGACGAGATGCACCGAGGGCATGGTGGCGTCGATCCGCGCGTTCTGGACGTCGAGCGACAAGTCGATGCCGGTCGCCGACCGGTAGGCATGTAGGTAGCCCTGGACCTCGGAGCGCCAGTAACGGGCCCAGTTCAGCGCGCTGTAGGGATCGTTGACGTCGGCCCAATTGCCGAAACGGACCGACAGCAGCACCTGCTCGCCAAAGATCGCGAGGTTGCGGAAGTGCAGGCTGCTGGTGTCCGACCATCCCTGCAGCTTCTTCATGGCATCGACGCGATCCATCCAGGGTTCGGGATAGGCGACCATGATGCGCGTCGGCAGGAACTCGCGGAACTCGGGTCGAGCGAGTATCCACTGCTGCATGAGCATCTCGATGCGCGCCGTCGAAGGCAAGTCACCGAACTGGTTGTGCGCGCCTTGCGACAGGACGAGATGCGCTTCCTTCAGGGCGTTGAGCACCGGGAACGCGTCCGCCTTGACGGTCGTGTCGTCGTCAAGCCGGTAGAAGCGCGACACGACGGAGAGCAGTGTGTGGAAGGCCTCCAGGAATTTCGACCGGCTGTCAGCAGGGCGCATGTTGTTGACGGCCTTGCCGGAGAGCCTCAGCCCGTAGTGGTGGTCATATTCGTAGTTGCGCCTGACGACGCTCAAGCGGTGCTGCTCGTCCTGGATGTAACCCCAGAGCAGATTGTTGAGCGGCCGCAACGGGTCGACCTCCATGTTGGCAAGAGGATCGTTCTGCATCGGCCCGCGGATGTTCTGGAAGCGCCGCGTGATCGAGTTCATCGCTTGGACGAGCATCCCTTCTTCCTGCCAGTACGACCAGATGAGTTCGAGCAGGCAGGGCTGTGTCAGCCGAGACCTGAGTATCCCGTAGCAGCGGCTCACCTGCTCATGAAAATCGTTCGGATCAAGCTCGAGGTCGACGTCGCCGATATCGGTCAGCTTGATCGGCTCGTCGGCCATCTTGCGCCGGATGACGGCAAGATAAGGAAGCAGCCCCGCCTGCGCCTGGAAATCGAATTCGAGATAACGCCCGAGCCAGGTGGACAGATCGCCGATGTTCGTCGGCACGACCACGCGGTTTGTGATGAAGTCAGCGTCATCCTGGGAATAGCTGGTCCCATCGCCGAGAAAGCCGCAATTCGCCATCACGAACGCTTCGGTCGCGACCTTGATGTTGCGGTAGGCGTCGGTGTCCGTGAAGGGCAGCGCCCGGCGCCTTGTGGTCCGTGCCAGCGTGTCCCTGGTTCGACCTCTGTCGATCGGATTGCCGGTTCCTAGCGGATCGCCGCAGAACACCCAGTCCATGAAATCGAAGTAGTTCTTGAACAGGAGCGCGTCGGTGCCACGTCGAATCTCCGGCCCGACCGAGATGTCGTTGGTCGAGAACGAGCTTGCGCGCTGCATGGTGACGGTGACGGGGCCGACAACGGCCGAGGGTTCCGGCGGTGCAACAACGCCGGACGAGGTCGCATCATTGGCGAAGTCGAACCCCTGGGGAGGCACGTTCCCGAAGCCACCGACCATGTGGACCTCGCCTTGGCGGTCGGCCGTCAGGACGAACTCGCTGTCGAGCATGCCACCTTCTTCGATATCTTGGGCAGCCGGCGCAACGCGGCCCAGCGAAGCGCGAAGGTGTGCATGCACGATCGCTTTGCCCGTGGGCCAGCGGAACTTGAACGTGGCGCTCTTCCCCACGGGAAGCGTCGGCAATCGAGCGCCAACCTCCACGAATGAAGTCTGGTCGGGCGAGGCCACATAGAGCTTGAAATTGTCGGTGAGGTGAAGCTTAAGCGCAATGCTCGTCTCGCCGTCCTGGTTGAGCAGGAAGGGCTTTTGCTCCTTTATGTCGTCGTTATGGAAGCGCACTACGACAGCATAGTCCTCTTCCATGTCGTCGGGCCTCGGGATCTCGAACCTGGCTTTGCCATCCGCCTTTGTCGTCTCGTGATGGATCGTGTCCCAATTTTCAACGATGTATCCAATGACATCCTTGCCCTTCTTGATCTGGGTAACGATTGTCCGGTCATCGATGATGGCGACCTCCACGCCGGTCAGGCACACGCGAAGGCCGGTGCTCAGCAGGCCCCTGACATGGACGGTGATGCGAACTTTGTCGGAAACGGTGCTCGGGCTCATCTCATCCTCCTTGGATGGTCAGACTGGGGTTCGTGGATCGGATAGCGGCGGGGAAAGGTCCGCCACGCAGGGTCTCGCCCGTGAGGGCGCATGCGTAACTGGTGTCGAGCGTCGACTTGAGCGCCCAGAAGGTCAGCAGCTTGACGATCAGCACGCTCTCGTATTCCGGAGAGAGGTTGCCGTCGGCGCGGGCCTTACCCAGCACCGCGATAACGACCGTCGGCCGTGCCCGGTACATGCCAGCCGGCGACCGCGACCATGATTGGAACATCAGCGAAAGTTGCATCGGCGCGCGGGTTTGGACCTGCAGCACCTCGGGCAGCGTCTGTCCGCGCAGCTTTTCCGGACGATGCTCGACGAGCCGCGCCACGAACTGCGGCATATGGGTCTCGAGGCGTTCGAACAGGGTACGACGCTCGAGGTCGAGCCCCTTGCGCGGATAGAGCTGTTCCCAAAGGGCCGAGATGCGCGCCCATTGCGGATGCGGGTAGAGCGCCTGGCCGATCGCAGCACTGATTTTCACGCGCAGCCACGGTGTTGGATGCGGATCGTTGACATCGACGCGAAACACAAAGGCGCGCGGCAGGCTGACGACACCGATCAGGCCGATCGTCGAGGTAATGCCGACACGGGCCACCGAGAAGAAATCCGCGACGATCTCGGAGATCCAGCGATCCCAGATCGCCCACAGATCCTTGTCGGGGCTGGCCTGCTCCTTGAGCGGTTTCAGCATGGCGCGCAACGAGGGAACGAGCTCGATCAGGGCTGCCGCCTGATGCCCCGTCTCATGAATGAGCGAAGAGGCGATGCCGCTGCCGACCATTCGCTCGCGCGGGACACGGATGACAGCGACGGGACTTGTGCGACCACCGGGCAGTCGCGTGCGCGCCCGGCGGATAGCGGCGCCAGGCCCGCGCTCCAGGTGACACACGACCGGCGGCAGCTCGTAGAATTGGCCCTTCAGAGTGAGCGCATCGGCCGCGACCGAATCGAGACCTGAGAGCCAGGGCCCGTTGTCGTGCTCGCTGCGTTGCGTGATGACGTCACTGTACATGTCGAACTCGTTGAGCACCTGGTGGAACCTGAGGCGCAGGATCGAGAGGCGTCGTTGCGCATCGGCCGGCGTCGCCACCGCCCTTGCGCGTTGCAGCCAGGCAAGGAAGCTTGCCATCAGTCGTCTTAGCTCCCTTCGCCCGTCGATGAGGGCCCTCTCGATCGCCGACTGCGCATTCGGAAACAGATTGGCGGCCGGCACCATCGGCTCGAGCAAGGCGAACGGCTTGACGCGGTCGAGCCGCGTCAGTAGGCCGCGCGCCTCCTCCTCGAGCATGCGAAATGTGAATGGGTCGATCGCCATGGCAGCTCAGACTCCGTATACGACGATCCTGTTGCCCTGCCTGACCCAGCGGCCGGAGGCTGCACGTTGGCCGAGCATGCCGCCGGCCCTAGCCGTCAAAGCCGTTCCGCCTGCAGGCCCAAGGAGCCCCGGGGCATGCTTGCGGGCGGCGGCCACCACGGCCTGCTGGGCCGCAGTACGCGGATCCGTTCCGGCGGCGGCCGCGCTGGTCGCTTGCCTAGCAGTGTCTGAGGCGAGGCGGACGAACTGGCGGGCGCCGGTGAACTCCAACTCCTCGTTCTCGCCGAATTCGAGCTCGAGGCCGATCGCCCTGCCGGCCGCATTCGCAAGGCCGGTGCCGATCTTGGCACCCAGCGGCCCGCCGATGTAACCGCCCAATGCCTGGCCGGCCATGGGCAGGGCCTTCCTGGCAACGCCCTTCAGCGCACCGCCGATCGCCTGGCCGATGGGCGACTTCGCAGCCTGACCGACGACGCTGACGGCTTTCTTGATGAAGTCGCCGAGGAATTGCTCGAGTTCCTGCTCGTTGTTGACGGCCAGAAGCTCGTGGGCGAGCTGGATTTCCTCGTTCTCGCTGAGCTCCGACTGGCCGGAGCCCCATTCGAATTCCTGGAATTCGAACTCCTCGTTCTGGAATGGGGAAGCTTCTTGGAATTCCAGTTGGGTACGGTCGATGTCATGCATGACGCTCTCCTGGGTTGGGTTTTCAAGCAAAGCTCTGACGTCTGATGGCGCGGCGCGCCCGGAACCCCGGCACAAGCTGGACGAAGTCCAATCCCGGTGCGTGGCGACGTGCCGCGACCCTGGCCGCGGCAGTGGCAATCGCGGCCGGCGGCTGGGTCCAGGGCGCCCGGGCGGCGAGGCGCCCGGCCTCCATGGCGAAGCGCACGAACGCTCGCGCAGTTTCAAATTCCTTATCCTCGTCGCTCAGACCTTCCAGCTCGGCTCCGGTGATGCGCTCCATCGCCTCGGAAGGATCGGCGTCGGATGAACCCGCAGGCGGCGCCAGCAAAGTCCTGACGGATTGACCGGCTCGGTTTAGGCGCGATCCAAGATGCTGCACGACCTGCGGGTCGATAGGCCTGCCGGCGAGCAATGCGCCATGGCGAAGAATCCGGTTCACGACACTGGCCAGTTCGCTGTTGCTCGTGGCTTCGAGAAAGGCGCTGCCGAGTTCGAGCTCCTCGAGCTCGGTCGATGGCTGAGGCTGCGCCGCTCGCGTCGGCACGCCCATTATGAGAAGGCCGTCTGCGCCCTCGGTCTCAGGATTGTAGGTGAGAAGCCTGTTGCTCATGCCACACTCCATTCGGCAGCCACCAGCTGCGCCGAAACAGAGATCGCAAGGATCGTGCCAAGTCGCCTCGGCCGGGATTCAAGCAAAATCAGGCCCGCCAGGCGAAGACAGCTTCGCAATCAGGGCGATGGGCACCGGTTTAAGGCGAAGTCAGATTCGCCTCTGGCCGGGATCACCCGGTCAAGCGCAAGCCCCTCCGCGCTGCGCTCTTGCGGGCTGCCAAGGTCGCCGCTGCCCGGATCGCTACCGGCGGCGAAAGCCAGGATTGAACAAGAGATTGCGAGCGCTTGCTTCTATGTGCGCTCCGTCCTGCCACAAGTCGCTGCTTAGCGACGCACGGGTTCGCTGCTTCATCGGGAAGTCTCCAATCGTGGGATCACGAACCGACCCCGCCGGATCGTGGTAAACGTCGATGGAACTAGGGACGAGAGGGATAGCGATCTTGTCAGCGAAGCGGATTCGCGGCCGGTTTGCCAGTTGTCCAGCAATGATCACATATCCTCGTCACCGCCCGTCAGATAGGTTATCTTCATCCTACTGTCGCAACTGACCGTAAAGCACTTCCGAAGCACTGGTGGAACAAAAGAGATTCCGTTGCGGGGAACCGAGGGGCACAAATGGAGGTCCCGAATCTCAGTCTGAGAGATCGAGCAGATCTACTGACGCGTGAACTTGCCGAGTCGATCGAACGACAGGCGGCAACAAGCGAGATTCTGCGCGTCATTTCGACTTCACCCACGAATGCACAGCCCGTGTTTGACACGATCGCGCAGCATGCCGCGCGGCTTTGCGACGCTCAATATTGCCACGTGTTTCGCTACGATGGCGAATTGCTGCACTTCGTGGCGCACCACCGGCTAGAACCCGAAAGCGCAGTGCCACCAGCCCCGCCGGATCGTGGCAGTGCCGCGGGACGTTCGATCCTCAGCGGATCGGTGGAGCAGATAGAGGACTGGAGGGCCGATCCGGAGTACCGGGCTCACACCCTTATAGGCCCTCGCTCCTCGAACTTCACAAGCCTTGCGGCTGTACCGATCATGCGCGAAGGAGTTCCGATCGGAACCATCGTCGTCGGGCGACCCGAAGCAGGATTATTCCCCGATCGTCAGGTTGCGCTTCTCAAGACTTTCGCGGACCAGGCAGGTATCGCCATCGAGAACGCCCGGCTGTTTAACGACGTGCAGGAGCGCAATCTCGAACTAAAAGAATCCTTGCAGCAGCAAACTGCGACTGCAGAGGTTCTCAAGGTCATCAACCGCTCGGCCTTTGACCTCCAGGCGGTGCTCGACACGCTTGTCGAGTCGGCCGTCCGGCTTTGCGAGGCCTATGATGCAGTGATCTTCCTGAAGGATGGGGGCTCACTCCATGTGAGAGCACACCACGGGCCGATTCCAATGGATTTCTTTAGCTGGCCAGTCTCCCGAGACTGGGTAACCGGGCGGGCCGTCCTTGAAAGAAGACCAGTCCATGTTCCAGACCTGAAGGCCCAGGCCGACGAATACCCTGATGGCCAGCGCATGGCGGTGCGAATGGGCCATCGCACCATTTTAGCGGCGCCGCTGCTGCGGCAACAGGAGGCCATCGGCGGTCTCGTCATACGCCGGACCGAAGTCAAGCCGTTCACAGAAAAGCAAATTGGTCTTCTCCAGACCTTTGCCGACCAGGCAGTCATCGCGATTGAAAACGTGCGGCTCTTCGATGAGGTAAAGGCGCGGACGGCAGAGTTGGCCGAAGCGTTAGAGCAGCAGACGGCGACGGCCGACGTGCTCAAGGTCATCAGCCGGTCCGCATTTAATCTGCAATCGGTCTTGGACACGCTGGTCGCGTCCGCTGCCCGTATTTGCGACGCTGACATGGCGACGATGACCAGGCCGATGGGTGGCGTGCACTATCCGGTCGCAAGCTTCGGCTTTTCGCAGGAATTCGACGATTATTTCAGGGCACTGCCGCTGGAACCTGGCCACGGCAGCATAGTCGGGCGGACCCTGCTTGAGGTCCGACCCGTTCAGGTGGTCGACGTTCTCGATGATCCGGGTTACGCGATGCCGGAAGCGCAAAGGCTTGGCGGGTTTCGCACAGTTCTCGGTGTACCGCTGCTGCGCGAAGGAAGCCCGATTGGTGTGCTCGCATTGACGCGCTCGAGCGTGCGACCATTTACCGATAAGCAGATCGACCTGGCATCAACCTTTGCCGACCAGGCCGTCATCGCTATCGAAAATGTGCGCCTTTTCAAGGAGGTGCAGGCGAGAACCGAGGAGCTGTCGCAATCCCTCGATGAACTCAAGGCCACGCAGGACCGATTGATCCAGACCGAGAAGCTCGCCTCGCTTGGGCAGTTGACCGCCGGAATTGCGCACGAGATCAAGAACCCGTTGAACTTCGTGAACAATTTCTCGGCGGTGTCGATCGAATTGATCGAAGAGCTCCAACAGGTACTTGGCCCCGTCGTCGCCAGCGGCGAGCTACGGGCCGAGATCGAGGCGCTCACCGAGATGATTAAGGGGAATCTCGAGAAGATCGTTCAACACGGCAAGCGCGCAGATTCCATCGTCAAAAACATGCTCTTGCATTCACGACAGGGAGCAGGTGACCGCACGCCCACCAACATCAATGCCCTGGTCGAGGAGAGCCTCAATCTCGCCTATCACGGCGCTCGTGCGGAGAAACCAGGGTTTGCGATCTCGCTCGCAAAATCATTCGATCCCCTGGCCGGGGAGATCGACCTCTATCCTCAAGAAATCACGCGCGTGCTTCTCAACCTGATTTCAAACGGCTTTTATGCGACCAGCAAACGCGCGTTGTCCGAACCCGATGGCATTTACGAGCCGACGCTTGAAGCGCAGACCAGGGATCTCGGACATAGCGTTGAGATCGTTATCCGTGACAATGGCGTCGGCATCGCGTCAGAGGTGAAGGTGAAGATGTTCAATCCCTTCTTCACAACCAAGCCCGCTGGCGAGGGAACGGGCCTCGGCCTGTCGCTCAGCCACGACATAATCGTCAAGCAACATGCGGGCTCCATCGAGGTGGACACACAACCCGGTCATTACACCGAGTTTCGCATTCGGCTGCCGCGGATAGCAACGCCGGAGGACAAAACATGAGCCTTCTTATCCTGGTGGTTGACGACGAGCCCGACGTGGAGCTGCTTTTCAAACAACAGTTCCGCCATGATCTTCGCGCTGGCCGCTTTGTCATGGAGTTTGCTCAATCAGCCTCGTCGGCGCTTGAGCGGATCTCCGACGCAGCCGATGTCACGCTTATTCTCATCCTCTCTGACGTGAACATGCCGGGCATGAGCGGATTAGAACTGCTTCCCAAGGCCAGGAGCATGCGGCCCGATGTACCGGTCATCTTGATCACCGCCTATGGCGATCAAGATACGAAGCGAAGGGCGATCGAATGTGGCGCGGAGACTTTGCTAACCAAGCCGATCGACTTTATCGCGCTGCGAGCGGAAATCGACACTCAAGTCGGGCGCGCCGCATGAGCACAAAGATACTCGTTGTGGACGACGAACCGGACCTGGAGGTGCTACTTCTTCAGAAATTCCGCAGGCAGATCCGCGAGGGGTCATTGCGTTTTATTTTCGCCCGCGATGGGATTGATGCCTTGGCCGTGATTGCCGCCAACCGCGACGTGGATATCGTTCTGAGCGACATCAATATGCCGCGTATGGATGGCCTGTCTCTGCTGGCAAATCTTCAGCGTGAGGACGAAAACCTCGCCACGATAATGATCTCCGCCTACAGCGATATGCCCAATATCCGGACCGCGATGAATCGCGGCGCCTTTGATTTCGTAACGAAGCCGATCGATTTTCCCGATCTGGAGGCGACGATCGTCAAGACAATCCACCATGTGCAGACGTTGCGCGAGGCGCAACGCAGGCAATCGGCGGCCGAGCAGGCGCGCGCATCGCTTTCTCGCTACTTTTCGCCAAATCTCGCCGAACGACTGGCCAGCAGCGCCGAGGCACTCGATCTTGGCGGAAAACGCCAGGATGTTGCATCGCTCTTTACCGATTTGACCGGGTTCACTACCCTGGTCGAGACGATTGAGCCGAACGTGCTCGGCCAGCTCCTCAATGATTACATCGTCGGAATGACAGACATCGTCTTTGCCCACGATGGTACGGTCGCCAAGATCATTGGCGACGCAATTCACGTCCTGTTCGGCGCACCGGTGGGTCAGCCCGACCACGCCAGGCGCGCGATCGCTTGCTCAATCGAACTTGACGCCTTCGCACGATCTTTCCGTGAAAACTGGTGCAGAAAGGGGATAGCGCTTGGGCACACCCGGATCGGTGCCCATGCCGGCACGGCAGTCGTTGGTAACTTTGGCGGCGGAAAGTTCTTCGACTATAGCGCCTACGGTGACACCATTAACGTTGCCGCGCGGTTGGAAGCCGCCAACAAATCGCTTGGCACGCGCATTTGCGTGAGTGGCAAGCTCGCAGCAAACGTTGAGGGTTTCCACGGCCGCCCGGTTGGCGACCTCTTGCTGCGAGGCAGAGCAGAGCCAATCCGCGCTTTCGAACCGCTCGATGCCGAAAGCTACGCCAGCGAAGCAACGCGGGCGTATATCACTGCTTTTTCAGAGCTAGAGGCCGGCGATCATCGTGCCATCGCATCGTTTGCAGCGCTGGTCGGTCGAAATCCTCACGACCCCCTCGCCGGATTCCACCTGAAGCGATTGATGAACGGCGACTTCGGCACAACTATCAACCTCAAGAATTTCCACTGATCGCCTAATTTTTCGGATCTGCGTTCAAACCCTTCGACTGAGCCAGTCGACGAATGGCATCCGAGCCCACCTGCTCGGTTTTCAATGCATGGAAGCGGCCCTGAGGCTCGCTCGGGGGTCACAACAAGGTGGCGGTGGCAGCGCGCTGAACTCCCATTTCCTTCAATTGAAATCGGGAAGCAATGCCGCGCCGCGCGAGCTCTACTCAACTGGACGCAAGCGGAACTTGCTGACCGCACGGCGATCAGTGCAGTCTCCATCCGAGCGTTCGAGAAGGGCGGCGAGATGCGCGAAAGCAATCTGAGACTGCTCAAGCTGACGTTTGAGGCTGCCGGCATCATATTCCAAGATGAGGGAGAACTTGTCAGCGGCGGTATGGGCGTGCGCTTCCGCTTACCCATAGCGGGTGGTTCGGACGACTAACGTCGCTTATGCCTTGAATCGATAGAGCGACGGATCTGCTTGGCCCAGGCCCACCATGCCCTAAGGATCGAAGTCCGCCGTCCATGCCATGATGGGTCTCGCCCGATTGATCTCTCTTGGGCGTCAATCCGAAGTGCGTCAGAGTAGCCGCTTTGGGCCGAAAGAAGCCATCGCCCCGCCATTGTCCGCTGATTCCGACTGGTTTCGGGTGCTGATAAATAGTAGGACGGCCAGCGTGATCTCGCGGCAGCAACGTGACGTCAATCGGTCGCCCGACCCCGTTCTAAAGATAACGGCGATCGCGTCCTCGAGGACTTTTGACAGGCCGGGGACATTTAGTCCACCCAGGCTTTGCCCGACTAGCACGACTCTTTTGTTCGCCGGGATTTGAGCTCGGGACCTTGTCGCCAAACCACTTATTCAGGATGGCGTACACTACGACTGACGCGCTGAGGCGCCAGTCGTAGAGGAATTGCAGGACCGAGTTTAGAATATGGGATGGCCTGCCAACGGTCGGAGCCCCTACCGCGATGAATGATCAAGTCCGTCGGCCTGGTTGCACGGACACCGTGACGATCCGGCGTGCCGCGCCCAGTAGATGCGATGGTATCTGGCGCCGATCTGCTGATTCCTAGCGACGAAGTTCTCGCCCGAACCGCTCACCTCTACAGGCCGGGCACCCGTCGCCCTTACGGCGTGCTGGAGCGGCCGGCGATGCTCCGGCTCCTGACTGTAGAAGAGCGGCGGAATGGCTTTCCTTCCCATACAAACTGAATTGCGAGTTTCCCGGTTTCGACCGTTTGGATTTCTGAACTTGGCCGCAACGCTCCCCGCCACGATGAAGCTATCGGCCGCCAGATAGAGCACTCAATCAAGAAGCGCGTTCGTGCGCGCCATCACCTATCTCCGCGCTCTTGACCGGAATCGAACCAAAGGATTGCCACCTTCGGGTGCGTAAAAGGATCGCGGTTGCGAATCTGTATCTCGAGATGATACGTACTAATTGACTTTCAGCAGTATCACCATATGATACATGCATAAAAGGCCAAGACGTGATCAGGTCATTTAAGGACGCTAAAACCGAAGCCGTTGCCCGCGGCAAAGCCCCAAAAGGCTTTCCTTCGGACTTCGTGAGGTCGGCCGTCCGGAAATTGACAATCCTGAACAGCGCTGCAGCTCTTGAGGACTTGCGTTCTCCTCCGGGCAATCGATTGGAAGCCCTTAAGGGAAATAGAGAAGGCCAGTATTCGATCCGGATCAATGATCAGTGGCGCATATGCTTCGTATGGACTGATGCCGGTATCGAAGACGTTGAAATAGTTGACTACCATTGAAGGCCAAGCACGGCAGACAGGGAGCTTGAGATGACCCATATTCTTCCGCCGGTCCACCCGGGCGAAATCCTCCGCGAGGAGTATCTGCTCCCCCTGAACATGAGTGCCGGTGCACTGGCGAAAAAGCTCAATGTTCCTCGCACCCGCATCGAACGTATAGCGGCGGAGCAGACACCGATAACGACGGATACCGCCCTGCGGCTCGCCAAGTACTTCCGCACAACGCCGGAATTTTGGATGAACATGCAGACCAGCTTCAACCTCAAGACAGAGGAAGTGGCGCTTCATAGCGAACTGGAATTGATCCCGGAAATCGACAGAGCAGCATAGCGGCAACTACGTCGGTACGGCACCTTCCAGTCGATACATTATGCGATTTTGGACGTACAGAACGGGAACATCCTATGGCAAGGCGTCCGCCTTGCGTCACACGAAGCGCGAGCGTGCCCGGCCATTGCTTGGTGATGTTCTCAAGAACAATCGACATGTTGCAACCGTGAGATAGTCGACGGGAATGCCACCGTAGATCGCCCGGCCGCCGGAGATCATGAAGTTGATGCCCCACAAAATGGAGCCGGCCGCGAGCGTCGCGATCAGCGAGGGAACACCGACGCCGACGACGAGCGCCGAATTGATGAGGCCGACGGCAAGGCCAGCAACGAGAGCGCCGACGATCGACAAGGGGATCGGCACACCGGCCACCATCAAGAGGGGCGCCAGCAAGCCGGCGAGACCAACGACATAGCCGACGGAAAGATCCATCTCCTTGGCGGCGAACCCAAAGGTCAGACCGACGGCAACGATGGTCAGCATCGAGATCTGCTGGAGGATGTTGACGAGATTGGTGCCGGTGAAGAACCGATCTGTGCCGATTGCGAAAGCCAAGAACAGGATGATCAGAACGGCAAGCGTGCTGTATTTCTGGATGAATGTGCCAATGCGCATCGGGCGGGACGCTTTCTCCTGGGCAATAGTCGTTGTCATGGTCATTGGGTTACCCCCGCAATTGCATTGATGAAGACAGCCTCGCTGAAATCGCGACGGGCAATCTGGTCGGCATCCCGGCCATTCCTGAACGCCACGACCCGGTCGGCCACATGGGCGATTTCAAGGAGATCGCTTGACGCAACGATGACGGCCGCGCCCCGTTCGGCGAGCGAGACGATGAGATCGTGGATCTCGCGCTTTGCGCCGACATCCACGCCTTCGGTCGGTTCGAGAAAGACGAAGAGCTTGTACTTGCCCTCGGACGCGAACTGCCATTTGGCGACGGAGACCTTCTGCTTGTTGCCGCCGCTGAGTTCGACGATCTTGGTCTCCGCACTCGACGTCTTGATGTTCAGCCGCTTGATCAGCCGGTGCGTCTCGGCGCGCTCGCGTCCGTTCAGAACAATGCCGAAAGGCTTGAAGCTCGTCTCCTGAATGCCGGCGATCGACATGTTTTCACGCACGGTCCAGTCGCCGATCATCGCATTGATCATCCGGTGATCCGGGATCAGCGCAGATCCACAGCGTTTCATGTCCCGCACGCTGGCCCGCCCGACGTCCTTGCCCTTGAACCGGTATCGACCAGCGGTCGCCAGGCGCGGTTCGAACAGCGACTGGGCGAACTCGAAATGCCCGGAACCGGTGAGGCCGATCAGACCGACGATCTCGCCGCTGCGCACCTCAAGGCCGTCCATATAGAAACGCTCGCCCTGCCAGCCCTCGATATCGACGACGATCTCCGCGTCATCGGCAAGTGTGCGCTCCGTCAATGCGCCATCGAGCAGACGGTGCTGATTGCCGGCCTGACCGCGATTGAGCATGATGCACCGCCCGCCCGACCGGTTCACTTGCAGTTGTCCTTGGTGAAGAGCGTGGCACCGTAGTAAACGATGTCCTTGCCGTTGGTGACTTCCTTCGGATGGTCACCGTCCAGCATGACCCGCTTGGCATAAGGTCGATCAGCTGACGCTCGGTGACCTCGTGGCCAGCGTTGGAAAGGTGGCTCACCTTGCGGCCGTCCTGCAGCACGGTGATCTCGTCGCAGAGATCGATCACCTCCTGCAGGAAGTGACTGATGAGGACGACCGCCATGCCGGCATCGGACAGTTGCCGGATCAGCGTCCAGAGGCTCTGCTTTTCCTTGGCAGGCAGCGTTGCCGTCGGCTCGTCGAGGATCAGATGCCGCCCGTCCATTTCGGAGGTTGGCGGACTTCATCAGCGGTTTCCCCGGCGTCGATACCGCGCAAACGTTGAACGCCGTGCAGGACTTCGCCACACGCTATGGCGAAGAGATCAACGCTGTCTGGAGCCATAGACCCGGTAGGAGCGAACCTTGATGCCCGATAGTTCGGCGGCACGGGCATTGCCGCCGACGGCATAGAGGTAGCGACCGAAGGTCGTGCGCTCCATCACGAACCACGACCCGCCAACGATGACGAGCATGATCAGCGCTCGGAGGCGGCCATTGCGCGATCAGCGTTGCCTTACTGCTGATGCAATTGCAGGAGACCGATGTCGGCTCAGAAGCTGCGCCGGGAGGGCCAAGACACGCGTCGAGCACCGGTATAGCGGGTGATTGCGCTGGCTCTTTGTGGCGCCCCGCCGTCGTTCTCCCACTGTTCGAGATTTGCGGTTTCAATCTGCCGCGGGGTGCGCAGCCCATTCCGGCTTTGCAGTTCGGCAAGCAAAGTGTCTGCCGCGATTACGCCGGCCTGAAACCGTCCGACCAGAAAGAGCGCGGCAAGGCGAAGGCTCTCGTGATCATCGATCTCAACGCGCTGGTGAAACCCGGCGCGTCGCAATACGCTATCTAGCATTGCCAGATCGGAAGGAGCCAATGAATGCTGGCGCGCGGATGACATGAAGCCACTTCCTGTTGCCGGGAAAAATCGTATCGGATGCACGGTCCGCAGCCCCAAGCCTGGTCGCTGCGTGCATGGAGGCTTCGCGTTTCGTACCAGGCGCATTCACCGGCGCCGCGGTTTACGACCCGGCTCGAGTTCGGGCACCCCTACAACCGCTTCGCAAGCAGCATGTTCAAGGCGCCGCGCCTTGAGCTTCTCGGTCTTCTTTTCGCGGGCGATCTTTTCGGCGGCAACGATTGCTCTCGCCGTATGATCGGTGGCCGCCGCTTTCTCGCTGGCGGAGATTTTGGCCGGCTTAAATGCGGCGTTGGGGTCTGGCTTCATGGCCTATCTCCTGATGCGAACGAGCGCGACACCGAAAGCTCAGCGCGGTCGCGCGGCTTTCTTGGGCGCCGGCAGCAGGCCCTCGCGCTGGAGTTTCTTGCGCTGAAGCTTGCGTTGGCGCCTCACCGCTTCTGCCTTTTCGCGCACACGCTTTTGCGAGGGTTTCTCGTAGCTGCTGCGCGCCTTGAATTCACGGAACAGGCCTTCGCGCTGCATCTTCTTCTTCAGAATCCGCAAAGCTTGATCGATATTGTTGTCTCTGACGAGGACTTGCAAAAGACGTTCTCCTGTTTTGGTCGCGGAAGGCCATGGTCCGCGTGCTTATCTGCCACGCCTGGCGCTCAATGGCTTGAGCCAAGGCCCGGTGTCGGTCGCTTCAGGGACGTCGTCAGTCCCGGTCTCGGCGTGTTCTATGTCAGTCGCCAGTACACATCGTTCGAACGTCTCGCCTTCCACCCTGACGCGATAGCGGGCCTCGCCACGATCTCCCGGCAACAGGCCGACAATCTGGCCGACGCGGCTTTTTAAGACCGACTGCGTCCCACTCACCCTCAACGTGACCTTGTTGCCAATCTCGTAGGCCACAGAGCGCATAACAATCTCCTGAAACCGAGGGGTCCTAAGACGCAAAAAGGTCGGGTTATTCCCCCGACCTCTTCCCGTCATCCAAGCGCCTCCCTGCCAGTACATCCGTGGTCAGAGAAGGCGAATGACAAACTATTCGGCCCTGAGATTGTCGGCCGAGTTCTTTCCCGACTTGCGGTCGCTGACGATGTCGAAGGTCACCTTCTGACCGTCGGCGAGCGAGCGCAGGCCGGCGCGTTCAAGCGCCGAGATATGGACGAACACGTCTGTGCTGCCGTCGTCCGGTTGAATGAACCCGAAGCCCTTGGTGCTGTTGAACCACTTTACTGTGCCTGAAGCCATGATGGTTTCCTTTCAATCGTGGAGTTTGCCAGAAATATTTCTCTGGCTATGATCGATATTCGAAAGGAGATCTGGCCGCGCAAAAGCGCCATGTCAAAGTTCACAAGCAATATTCGATGAACTGATATATAGACGATACTTTTTGAAATTCAATAAAAATATTAATTCTTTAAAATCCTAGGCCGATGAAATGCTCTTTAAAAGCCTGAAAAATCGGACTTTTCATGTGTTTATTTTATTTTTATTGCACCCTTCCCGCTCGTTCTGGCCAGAGTAGTTTGTATCGCGACAGGCATGAAAGCCGTCTTGGTCGCGCTCTGGCCAGCGCGACGGGCAAGTCTTCCCGCCTCCACAAACATGTTGCAGAGAACGCATTCAAACTGCCGATTGACGCCTAGGTGTAGATGCCGGTAGAACCGTCTATCGAATTTGCTCGCTAGCTTTGGTTATTGCGCGATTGGCTTCGCGCTGTGAACGAACCTTCCTTTCAAAATCGCCATCGAGGCCCTGTTTCGCACGGCAGGCTTCAGTATTGCTGCGGAAGGGCTCGTCATGATCACCAGTACAGTTAAATGCTCCCACTAAGGGCTTCTACCAACCTGACAGGGAGGCGCCGACGCGTCTGCCGGCAATTTCACGGCGGTCCCGCTGCTCGTCGAACGCCGAAAGCTGGTTTCGAAGTGGAGCGAGGTGTCGCCCCAAGATCATAAGGCTGCCTGATGCGTCCGTAGCGATGGCCCACGATGATTATGTCAGACCATCAACTAGGAAGGCGCTTTGGCGCGGGTAACGATTCTGCACAGCAACACCCGGGTGCCCGCCTCCAGTGGTCATTCCCCTCTCCATCACCAGACAGATTGAAGGTAGACAATGAAGAGCTTGGACGAAAAACTTCTTATTATTCTGAGTGCCTTCCACAGTGTTCGATATGGGATGTCGCCATCCGTCACACGGGGGGCTGCTGAAAATCATTCCAAAAAACATGGGCTGGCGGGATCCGATTACAGCCAGACCCTTGAAGCGGCCATCGGTGCCGGGCTCATTGGTCTTTCGTCTGACTCATCCCTTTCAATTAGGGCCGCTGGACGAGCGAGGTTAGGCAAACGCTAGCCGGAGCGTGCCGTGCGACGTACTGGAGATGGGCCGAGTGAGATCTGTTTGCGGTTGGTTGGAGCTACAGGATGCTCCGGCTGTTGAGCGATCGTCCGGCAAGCGCCATTCCATCATTGCCGACATTGACCATCGATATTGCCTTCATCGGTCACCCGTTCATGGCATTCGCCGCTGCTGCGTATGCGGTACTGGAGCGCATTGTCGCGGATCGGCAACGTCGCGGTGATGCGATAGGTTTCTCCGGCAATCGAGTCTTTCACCGGCGACCCCTTGGCGCGAACAAGCTGGCCAACGTGGAAGCGGTGAACCGGCGTCCGGTCGCGCGGACCGCGGATGATGCGTTTAGTGAAAGATAATATGTTCATAACGGTCTCAGACCTCTTTGAATATGAGTACTCGCGACGAGTTGAGCGAGCACGCGATGTCGGTTGAACTGTTCAAAGCCGAATACGCCAACAAATGGCGATCGAAGCCAAGGGCGTGATGTTGCCTACGAATAGCATCCCTCGTTTCGTCAATTAAACAACTGCCGCATTGACTGAAAGGCGGCAGGACGCCGGCCGTCTCCTGTCCCTGCTACGGCAATCAATCGGAACAATCGGGCGAAGCCAATTCCTTTGCTTCGGCGTGCAAATTGATCTCTGGCTCGTCTAGTCGCGAAGCAATTCTGCCATACCAGAAGCCTGGGGCCTAGAGATACCGGAGGCAAGCCCGCAAATTGCCAGATGTCATCACTCCATACGGCACGCCTCGTTGCTGACCCGATACGGCCGGTTGCACTCCCAGCCGTTACCGGTATGATCCAAATGTGCGTTTTCAGGAAGCTTGATTTCTGAGCATGCGAATCCCTTTGCTACAAAGCCGCGGTCACATTTCCATTTCTGCCCGTAGGCAGTGTCCGCGAAGCTTGCGTTTTTGGGAACCTTTACGGCAACACAGGCTTGGTCCTTCACTTCAAAGCCGCGGTCGCATAGCCATTCATTACCGCTGGTTGTCAGATAGGCATGCTGAGGAACGTTCAATGCGACGCACTTGCCACCGACAACCTGGTAACCACGCTCACACTCCCAACCCTCGCTATAGTTTGAGTCCGTCAGAAACGCATTGTCCGGCACCTCGATGAGGTCGCATCCAGTGCCGTTGCCGCGATATCCACGCATGCATCGCCAACGGTCGCCAGAATACGGATCAAGATAGGCGTTGGCAGGCACCTCAACTGCAAGGCACTGGTCGCCGCTTTCGGCAAAGCCGTAGTGGCATTCCCAGCCCTTGCCATAGGACTCGTTTGTCAGGAAACCATGGTCGGGCGCCGTCACCGCAACACAGGAATCGGCTTCTCTTCTAAAGCCACGAATACACTCCCACCCTGAGCCATAGCGATTTGCTTCGGCATTCGCGGGCAACGTAAGCGTCCCTTGGCCATAAGCGCCGGGGATGGCGAACAACGTCGCAGATAGAAGCAGGGTCATTTGGAGAGCCACTGCAAGACAGGATAGCTGGCGCATCAATTAATCTCTCCAAATGAGTTTTCAGATTATTACGGGAACGGGAAGCCATTGCGGCTGCTCTTTCGCGGGAACGGCACTTCCGTACCATGCACGCGTCGCTCACTTGGTGAAGTGTTGCAGCTCGACAGGCAGCCCTTGAATTGCGTAGCGCCCTAACCGAGAACCCAGTGGTTGCCTGTGCTTCCCGGCTCGCCCGAACCGACATTCGAGCCGCACTGCTAGCCCCGAGCGGGACTGAACTCCCTCGAGCATCAGCACAGTTACCAGCAACGAAGCAGTCTCAAAGAGCCCCGGATCTTGGACAAGAAGGTCGGCGCCGTAACCAGCATCATCCAGGACCCACTGCATCTTTGCTCGTTCGGAAGGCGATATTTGGCGTGCGGGGAAAGACATGGCGTTCCCTTGCTTGGGGCCAGGGTATCGAGCCCTCAAGCAGTAGCGCCCGTTTCATCTGCTACTGAAGGCTGGACACTGCGCCTTTGCCGTTCGAATAGCAACCGCATTCGTTCCTACGGCGGAACGTCCGCCATAGCTGCCCCGGTATTGGGGCACCCATAAGATTTAGAGGCCGATCCGTATTCGATCGTTGCCAAAAAAAAGGCCGGGCGGACCCGACCTTCTAAATACCGCTTCAATGGCCACAGCAAGTACATCCGTGGACATGGCCAGAAGCGTGTTTTTAGGCAGCTACGAGGTTGTCGGCTGCGTTCTTGCCGGAACGAGCGTCTTTAACGATGTCAAAGCTAACCTTTTGCCCTTCGACAAGCGAACCCAAGCCGGCCCGCTCAACTGCAGACGCGTGAACGAATACGTCCGATTCGCCGTTATCGAGCGCGATGAAGCCGAAGCCCTTGATGCTATTGAAAAACTTTACAGTTCCAGTGTTCATGACAGTTCCTTTTCAAAATCATGATTGAGTCATCCGGCCAACGAGATGACAGCCGAGCCTGATAGATCGATTTTGAAAGGAAAGGTCGGCTTGGACGCGAAAGGCGAGAAAACAAAGCTCAACAAGCAAAGATCGATAACGGTGTAGCTATAGACACAATGTGTCCTCAACAAGTCTGTGACGGTTGTTCATTCCAACGTCGCCTCTGGCGCTTCGGGACTCAATGAGGCCAGGCGGCAGGCGGTGACATCGACATGAACGACGCCGCCGACGTACTCAACCAGAGGCTTGATCGTGTTGCGGCCGCTGAGATCGTGCACCGTCGCTAGCATGCCGCCAACCATGCGGTATTCTGGGCGGAGGTCTTCCTGCTTTTTCATCCCGGCGACCCTAACCGCTCCCCCCACACCCTTTGGGGGAGCGAATCTCGATCGGCTCACCGACCCTCGGCGGGTCCGCGATGAGGCCTGTCTCAGGCAACTGAGAAGAATGATGAGACGCGTAGCTATCGGGCGTTCCGTTTGATCCCATACGCCAAGTCCAGACGATCGATTCTTTTTCTACAGGCGCTTCGCAAGGTCGATTTTGTTGCTCGGCCGCCTTGACAAGGATTCGAACCAGCTTCCATGCCCATTGTTTATTAAGCGAGCACGCTAATTAACAAAATTGCTGCTTTGTTTATTAAGGCCCATCGAATGCCCCATGATCGCCTGTCGGCTCGTGTCTGCCGGGAAGTACTCCTCGACGAGGGCTGGCAATTCGTCAATGAGATAGGAATAGATCCGATAGTTCTTGGAAAATGACTCTTCGGTGGCGTCAACGTAAAAAGCCCGCGCCCTTGCCGATCCGCCAAATATCGGGCACGTCCTCAACCTCGCTCCGCGGGCTTGTGTCAGGGCATACCACGACTCGCCGGGGTTCTGCGGCTATCCGCCGATTTTCACCCTTGTCCATCACACTTGCATAGGTGCACGTCAAACAGGTCGTGGACCTGACGCCGCTTGCGGGGGCCTCACCCTCTCTTTGCTTACCCCTCCTCGTGGCTCGGACCCTTCGCGAGATAGACCGCATGGACGGCTGCCAGGAGAGAGCTTTCGGTTGAAGCAGACATATTGAATTCGAACATAAGAAACCGGGCGAGATGTTCGGCGCAGTTTCCCTCCCTCGGTATCTGATGCTCCGCGCAAGTCGCCTCGAACACACGCCTCAGCAGGTCGATTTCCGCGACGCTCATCAAGACATTCCCATTCGCGTTAAACACGGGCACTTATCTCGCCTCCCTTTGGATCCGCTGTGGCTCGTTAAGCATCTGAAGCACATCGAAGGCTAATTGTTGGTCGACGCCGGTCATTGTCGAGGAGTCGATACGCACCGGCACTCCCGTGAATACGTGGTAGATCGTCCAGGACCCGTCACATTCCACACGCCTGCCGCATTGATAGAGTTCGCCCATGTTGTCGGGTGCCCGACCGTGTAGCTGCCAGCGCGAGGTGACAATCTCATGTTTTCGATCGGGCGGTTCCATTGGCGCATATCTCCCTGTCATGACGCGAGTCACTTGCATTACAGAAGCCGGTGCCGCTCCTGCGTGTCCCGGATGCGTTTCAATGTGCCGGAACTGTCATCAGGCTCCTGCTGGCTGTCGCGGGCCTGCTGAATGGCCGGCTTTGCGGTTGTCCGCCGAAGATTGCGTTGACGGATTTCAGATTTGACTTGGAACAGTCGCTTCAATGTTTCGACGTAGCTCATGGCATTCCTCAGTGGCTGCGGGTCATTCCCCAGTCGATCGGTTCAAGATTGTTTTCAGCGCTGACGCGGTCCTGTCCGAGTTCATCGTTGCGAATTCGATATTGGGGGGCGTTGTCGCGTAGCGGCATCATTGCCGTGATGCGATAGGTTTCTGCGGTTCTCGGTGAGAGATGACTACGGTCCCTGAGGCGAACGGACAGTCCCACGGGATAGCGATGCTGCGACACGGTTCTTGTCCTCATTTTCCTGGCGTATTTGATATCTCGGCGCCACCAAGCGCGATCAAACGCGCCAGCTCGTCGGGTTCGATTTGAATCATCCGCATGCGGTAGTGATTCTCGACTGTCGCGGGCAGCTTGATGAAGGTGGCAACACGGCGATAGGCGAGCCAGGAAAGCCCTTCAATCGGCACCTCGTCGTCATCCATTTCATAATCGCCGGCGACTATCGTCTCATCAACGCCCGGCAATCTGAACGGCCGGTCGAAATGGATTGTCCGGTGAACCGTTCGGTCGAACATGACATCTCCTCTCGATACCGGAAGCTTGTCGCCGGCACGCGATCTCGTTTCTGATGGTAGTGATGAGCCGATACCGCTGCATGCGGCAGCGCTACATGCGACGATCTAAGGAGGAAATGGCGGGTCGGGGTTCTGACGCCGCGAGAAGCCAAGAAGGCTTAAATCGATTTAACAAGGGTGCGCGTCAATTGAGGTCAATTCAAGGTCAAGATGAGGCAGACCTTTCGAGGCCCGGAGCCGGAACCCCTCACGCCCCCCTGACAGCCGGCCGGTCTCGAACGACATTAATAGCTGGCTCCTGAGCAAACTCAGGTGCCCAGAGGCTCCGATTTGCAATAGCACCAGCTTCTGCCTACCGTCTCCATTTGTGACGCCATCAAAAATCTTCCTGCCGCAACAGCTCGGGAGCTACCCATGACA
>NZ_JAEPRP010000086.1:0-3221 GCF_016652895.1 Ensifer sp. SSB1 | reverse complement strand
ACAGACACACAACCAGCAACTTTTGACCAGGTCCTGGCCGACTTGATCAGTGGCCAAATTGAGCAGCGCCACACAAACGAACTTCGGGCAATTCTCTCGACTGGCAATGAGATCACCATGCACGGAACATTTACCGTGGGGCGCGACTTCATCATCTACAAAACCGCAAAGGATAATAGCGGCAAATGGGCAATGACGCCCTTTGCTCACATAGTGCAGTTGGTAATTTGACACAGAAACTCCCTCGCCTGCCCCCTTGCGACCACGTACCGATAAATTGTGGTACGGTTGTCCTGTTGCCATGCGGCGACCGGACAATCCGATCTCTCCCAAACCGCACGGACCGCGAGGCCTTAAATGGAACTTGCGCGTCTCATTGCCAGAAATGCCGTACTGACAATGGCAATCCTGCATTCACAGCGCTCCATCAAGGAGGGATGCGCCATGTCCAGTCGTCTCGTTTTCTCGCTTCTCATCGTCTCCATGAGCATCGTGATGGTCTGGGCCTTCAGACCCGCCCCGACGGCCCTTACGGGCTATAGCGCGTCACCGAAAGCAGCCCAGGCCGATCAAACAGATAGCATACCCCGTTGATGTGATCGAAGTGATCCGTCAAGCCAGCACCCGGACGGCATCCTGGATTGCTTTGCGGTTGGACGCGGCGAGAACGATCACGCGTGTAGACATTGCCTGCAAACGGCACCGGGCCAGCCGAGTAGGAGACGCATCCTGCTTCCTATCTGATGCGCAGGACATTGCTTCCTTCAGCGTGACCTATCTCAAGTTTTTTGGCGAGACGTCATAGCCACATTTATCTGGGCGCGGTTGTTCGACGGCCATTGCGTATGGCGGTCAAATAGCACATGCTCTGAAGCTTCAGCAGCCATTTTCAGGGCGCTGCTGCTTCGGGGCGTTAATGTCCTGGCCCCAACGAAAGGAGGACTGCGTGTCTTCCGACCTTCACCTCGACACTACCGCACGTAATCTCGTCAGGGTCAGCGGGACTGTATACCGCGAACACGGCCGGACTCAGCGAATTAGTATGGGTGAACCTGCGGTCGCGCTCCGCATCAGGCGTCTCAGATCGACAGCACGGGACCCGAGGCCTTCCTGCCTTCGTGGTGCAACGTTTCGTCCTTGCTGAGTGGGCCTGAAAGCAGGGTTATGCCGCAGCATTGAAGTGCTGCAACCCACAATCAACCGAAAACCCAGGAGTGTCCGATGGCCAAAGGCCAAGTAAGAAGCAATCGCGAAGTTCGAAAGCCGAAAAAAGACAAGACCGTGGCACCGACCGCCGTCGTGCAAGGCACTCAGGTCAAGTTCGCCAACAGCGGGCTCAGCCTCGGCAAGAAGCAGAAATAGCTCAATGGGAGCGGAGGCGGTGGCGCACCGCCTTGAAGAAAGCCAGCCAGCTTTCCGACTGCCGAGTGCCCTTGTGCCATTTGCTCTGCTATGGGCAGGGACGTGGGCCGCCATGCACTTCGGCCACTGGCTCAGCATAGTCCTTATCGCCCCTGCGGCGGGATTTCGCTTGCGCTTGTTCATGCTTCAAGATGACTGCGGTCACAGTTCCTTCTTCGGCCGGCGCAGCTTGAATGACTGGAAGGGCCGGGCGATCGGCGTGCTGACATTGACACCCTACGACTGGCGCTGCGCCCACGTCGAACACCACGCCGCGGCAGACAATCTGGACGAGCGTGGTGTCGGCGACATCACGACGCCCGCCGTCGCCGAATGCGAAATTCTCACGCGAAGAGGACGGCTCATTAGCCGCATCAGTCCCGCCTGGCTATTTCTTTCAAACAGATGCGGCCGTTCGGAGTGGTTCGCTTCGGCGCCCTGTCATGGATTTCCACTATGGTAACGAATGTCGCCGTTTAAGCGCGCGGATGACCGGAGATAGGTTCAATGCCATATCTAGTGGTCATTGCCGCCTCCATCACAGGATAGATTGAAGGTAGACAATGAAAAGCTTGGACGAAAAAATTCTTGTTCTTCTGGGTGCCTTCCACAGTGTTCGATATGGGGTGTCGCCATCCGTCTCACGCGGGGCGGCCGAGAATCATTCCAAAAAACATGGGCTCGCTGGAAACAGCGAGACGCTCGAAGCTGCCATTGGCGCTGGACTTGTCGGTCTTTCGTCTGACTCTTCTCTTTCAATTAGGGCCACGGGGCGAGCGAGGCTGGGCAAACGCTAGCCAAAGCATGCATTATGGCGCGCCGGATAAGAGGGCGACACTACCAAGAGCCGGCAGCCACCCGCAACTTATAGACAGGTGTACGAACACGGCCCCCCGATCCAGTGAGGAGTTGATCGTGGATTCGAGTCAGAGCTCCTGAACGAATTCAGTCGCGTGCATGAATCGCACCTGCCAGCCGTTCCCCATCAGGGTGGTGCGATCGAGGGACCGAAATAGCCTTTCGCCGCCGAGCGGGCCACACCTCTTCGAAAGCGACGTTGCAGGGGAGGACGCAGCCGGATGGCGCGCGTCGATGCCAATTCGACGTGCTACGCCAACAATATCCATCGGAAAGATTGGTACGGCGGTAAGATGCTCTGCTCGAGGCTCGATGATAAGCACCAAACCGAACCAATCAACTGCGCTGGCTACAGCTTCGGCGAGCTTCAAATCAGCTACCGTGCCCGCCCTCTCGGCATGCGCCCGCATCTCGAGTAGTCGCTCTTGCCGCAGCTCAGAAACGTTCGCGGCCAATTCCCGCTGTGGCCAGCGCGGTCATATTGATGTTGCGCCCAGCAGATTTATGGAGGACACGCGCCGCCCTGTACCTAGAAGGTCCAATGGCTGTCGAGGTCGGGGATTTATGGGGCTACATCAGGAAGAGCTGGCGTTCATCTGCGTTTTTCCGGGTGTGCTTCGAAGCCCACCCCCCCCTGCGTTGCTCCCGGATCGTCCTTACGAAGAACTCGCTGGCCTTCGAAGCAAAGGTCAGCATCCACCGTTCAGTTTGTCTCGAAGCGTTCAAGCATTTCTTGAAGCAGCAGGTTTTCCTGCCGAAGCCGTTGCGCGAGCAGCGCTTTCAGACGGCGGTTCTCTTTTTCGAGTGCGGCAAGGTCGTCAATTGCTTGGGGAGTAGCGATATCCGTCCGACTGCCAATAGGACGACCACGGCGCGCCGAGCCCTGGCGCTTCAGCTTCGTTTTTTGCGGGATAGCCTTCGGGCGATCCACTTCCAAGGGCGGGATCAGAGAAGGACCGGAA
>NZ_JAEPRP010000082.1:0-30424 GCF_016652895.1 Ensifer sp. SSB1 | reverse complement strand
TGTTGAAGGTGGACGCTGAGATGGAAAAAGCCCGGAAGAATTGGTTCTTGGTCGGCGGACAGGCGGAAATAATCGAGAATGTAGCGTACGTCCTCGACGCACATGTCGCTCGGGATCAGCGAATGGGCGAGTTCTTCATCAAGCGGCGCCGTGGTGATCATCTGCGTCGAGACCGGCATGACGCGCGAAACGAGCTTCGGCACCGCATCGCCGAGATAGGCATTGCCGCAGAGCACGACGATGCGCGCCGAGACTTCGCCACCTTCTGTGTAGACCGTCGGCCGTGCCGCCTCGTGGTCGACCCGCGTCACCGGCGACTGTTCGTAGATCGTGCCGCCGATGCTTTCGAAGGCGCGGGCCTCGCCCAGCACCAGATTGAGCGGATGCATGTGGCCGCCGGTCGTATCGAGCATGCCGCCGCAATAGGCGTCCGACTTGACGAGCTTGCCAAGCGCGTCGCGATCGAGAAGCTGGTGATCGTCCATACCGTATTTGCGCCAGAGCGCCTGCTTGGCTTCGAGCTCTTTCATATGCGCCGGCGTATAGGCGGCGTAAATATTGCCCGGCTTCAGGTCGCACTCGATCTGGTACTGGCTGACGAGGCGGCGAATGATCTTGCCGCCTTCCTGTACCAGCCCGCCGACGAAACGCGCCGCGTCCTCGCCGTAGCGGCGCTGGATCGTCGCGAGACTGGCATTGAGGCCGTTGACGACCTGGCCGCCATTGCGACCCGAAGCGCCCCAGCCGACCTGAGCCCCTTCGATGACGACGACGTTGTAGCCTTTTTCCGCAAGGTGGATCGCCGTCGACAGGCCGGAATAGCCGGCACCGACGACGCAGATATCGGTCTCGACCCGGCCCTGAAGCCGGACCGGCGTGCGGACGATGTTGCGGGAGGCGGCATAGTAGCTGGTCGGGTAGCTGCCGTCGCCGGCATAGGATTTCTGTTTCGTAAGCATCAGACGATTTCCAGATAGGCGCTGAATTCGTAGTCCGTGACCTGCTCGGCAAAGCCTGCGATTTCCTGGCGTTTGCAGGCGATCAGCATCGAGCGCAGCACGGGGTCGAAAATTTCGGCGGCAATCGGTCCGGCCTCGAAGGTATCGACCGCTTGCCCCCAATCGGAGGGAATTTTGGGCAATTTCTCCGCTGCATAGGCCCGCCCAGAAACCGGCGCCGGCGGCTTCCATTTGTTGCGGATGCCGACGAGTGCTGCGCCAAGAATCGCGGCGATGACGAGATAGGGATTGGCATCTGCGCCTGCGACACGATGCTCGATGCGGCGCGCATTGGGGTTGCCGCCGGGGATACGGATTGCCGAGGTGCGGTTCTCATAACCCCAGCAGACGGCGGTCGGCGCGTGCGTATCGGGACGCAGCCGCCGGTAGGAATTGAAATGCGGGGCAAAGAGCAGCGTCGTCTCGGCCATGCCGCGCAGCAGTCCGGCGACGGCGTTCTTCAGGATAGGCGATCCCTCGTCACTGCCATCGTTGAAGACGTTGTTGCCCTCTTCGTCGAGCAAGCTGAAATGGATGTGCAGACCATTGCCAGAGCGGGTGCCATAGGGCTTCGCCATGAAGGTCGCGGCAAGACCATGCTTGCGCGCCACACCCTTGACGATGCGCTTGAAGAAGATCGCGTCATCGGCCGCCTTCAGCGGATCGTCGGTGTGAAGCAAGTTGATCTCGAACTGGCCGATGCCGTTTTCGGCAATCGCCGCATCCGCCGGCACGTTCTGCCGGGCGCATTCCTTGTAGACGTCGGAGAAGAACTCGCCGAAATCATCGAGCTCGTCGATCGACAGGATCGCGTCGGAATCGAGCCGCTTGCCGGTATAGGGTGAGATCGGCGGCACCGCGCTGTCGGGCTCCGGATCGATCAGGTAAAACTCCAGCTCCGTCGCGACGACGGGGCGAAGGCCGAGCTCCTTGTACTCACGCACGATGGCTGCCAGCGCCTGGCGCGGATCGGCGAGGAACGGCTTACCGTCTTCGAGCTGCAGCCAGAGCGGCACCAGCGCGCTCGGCCGCGAGGTCCAGTTGACCGGCAATGCGCCGCGGCCGGTGACGCCGCAGATGCCGTCACGGTCGCCGCTCGCAAATACCTGCTCGCTGTTGATGATATCCTCGCCCCACACGTCGACGCCGACGATGGACAACGGCATGCGGATGCCACCGCCGAGCACCTTTGCGGCCTGTTCCACCGGCACGCGTTTCCCCCGCATGATGCCATTGAGGTCGCAGACCACGGCCTGAATGCTTTCGATCGGCCCGTTCTGCTCGAGCCATGCCTTGAATGCGCTGGGATCTTCCGCGTCGAGCGACATATCGCAAATCTCTTTTTGTGATCACATTTTCAGATTGTTGACATAATTCAGGAATTGGAGTCAAGCATGAGCGATGCTATCAGGCGTTTGACGTAGAGCGGCATGCAGGAAAGTGAATGCGGGTCTCCGCCCGCATCGCACTCGTAACGATAAGTAAGGATCGCGATGACCAGGGCCGAACAGACCCAGGATCATCGCAACGGGCAGAAGGACAGGCGCTCTTGAAACCCCTTGTTTTGCCGCCACTTGCGCGACCCGACGGCATGACCACCCATGACTATGCATTCCACCGTCTGCGACAGGCGATCATGGTCGGCGCGTTCCGCCCCGGCACCTCGGTCACTATCCGCGGCCTAGCCGAAGCGCTCGAAAGCAGCCCGACACCGGTGCGCGAGGCCCTGCGCCAACTGACCTCCATCGGCGCGCTGCAATTTCTGGAAAACCGCCGCATCGTCGTGCCGCACATCACGCCTGCCCGTTTCGAGGAACTGATCTCGCTGCGCATCGCACTCGAAAGCCATGCCGCGCGCCGCGCCGTCGCCCATCTTTCCGAGCGCCAGATTGAAAAGATCACGGCGATCGATGACAGCATCGAGATGGAGATCCGTGGAGGTGACAAGGTGGCGGCGTTGATCGCCAACCAAGCGTTCCACCGCATGATCTACACGGCCAACCCCGATCCGGTCGCCATGCCGCTGATCGAGAGCGTCTGGCTGCAGCTCGGGCCCATTCTCGGCATCGCCATGGAACATGTCACCGAACTTTATGTGGTGGATCGCCACCGCGAGGCGATCGAGGCACTGAGACGGCGTGATGAACAGGCCGTCGCCGATGCGATCGCCGCCGACATCCGGGAAGGCATCGGCGGCTTCGACCAGCAGGCGGTGGCGCGGCTGCTACGATTGGCCGCCTAAGCCACCCACATCATGCCGTATAGGCACAAATTTTAGTGTGACTAAAATTCCGTATTGACAACACCAAAGTCCGACACCAAAGTCGTGCAAATACAAACGCATAGTGACGGGAAGCGCGCAGCCTTCCGGCCTATGTTCGCGCATTCGAGGGGGAGGAGTCCGCTTGAAGAGCCAAAGAGCCACTTCCCGGGGCAGCACCTGCACCGGCCGCAAGCATTCCCCGTAACCGCCGCTTCGCGCTGAAACGCCCAGCGCCTCCATTCCGCCGTCGATGAACGCCACTGCTGCGTCAAAGGCGCGCGCGTCTCGTTTCCTCAAACCAGAATTGGAACCCCCATGAACGAACTCACCAAGACCCGTTTTGCAGCGCTCCGCCGCAAGATGGCCGAAGGCAATGTCGGCCTCATCGCGCTCGCGCCGGGATCGCACATGGATTGGCTGATCGGCTATCATCCGCATCCGGACGAGCGGCCCTGCCTGCTTTTGATCGGTCCGGAAAAGGAAGCCTTCCTGATGCCGGCGCTCAACGCCGAGGGCACGCGCGAACACACCGACATCGCCTTCCACAACTGGGCTGATGACCTTGGCCCGGCCGCTGCCCTTTCTGCCGCGCTCGCCGATGTCGGCGCCGAGAAGCCCGGCCGGGTCGTGCTCGACGAAACCATGCGCGCCGATTTCGCGCTTCTGCTCATCGATGCGCTCCCCGCCGATACCGCCCGCGAATTCACGCCGGCAACGCTCGGCGCGCTCCGCATGCGCAAGGACAAAAGCGAGTACGCGCTTCTGAAGATGAATGCCGGCATCGCCGACCGTGCCATGCAGGCGGCGTTTTCCAAGATCCGCCCAGGCATGACCGAGAAGGAACTGGCCGCCGAAATCCGCGGACACTTCGCCTCTGAAGGCGCGGCACCGGCCTTCTGGATCGTCGGCGCCGGCGGCAATGGCGCTTTCCCGCATCACTCGGCCAGCGAGCGGGTGATCGAGGAAGGCGATGCGGTGGTCATCGACATCGGCGGCCGCAAGCAGGGCTTCCCGAGCGACATCACCCGCATGGCGATCGTCGGCCGCGCGCCCGAGGGATACGGCCAGATCCACACCATCGTTGAAAAGGCCGTACAGGCGGCGATGAAGGCAGCACGCCCGGGCGTCCTCGCCAAGGAAGTCGACGCCGCCGCCCGCAAGGTGATCAGCGATGCCGGCTACGGCGAATACTTCGTGCACCGTACCGGCCACGGCATGGGCATCGACGGCCACGAGCCGCCTTACATCACCGCGACTTCGGAAACCGTTCTGGAAGAAGGCATGGTCTTCTCGATCGAGCCCGGCATCTATCTGCCCGGCCGCTTCGGCATCCGGCTTGAGGATATCGTGATCCTGCGCGAGGACGGGCCGGAGGTTCTTTCCTCCCTGCCCCGCGACGTTCACGTCGCCCGGGTCTGATCAAAGTTGCGGCGCCTTCAGGCGCCGCTTCTCTTTGCCGGTTCACTTGGCGGTACGGAAACCTATTGAACCGGCCGCTTGCGCGGCGTCGGCATTCCGCTCTCCGCCCCCTTCTTGCCGGATTGCTTCTTGTAGACCGGTTGCTGGTATTCAACAGGCGGCCAGATCCAGTAGTGCCCGTAGGGCTTGCGCTGGACCCCTTCGTAATACTCGCCCTTCCGCGTCCGCATCTGCGCCTCGGTATCGCCCACGACCATCGTCACTGCGAGGAACGCGCCCAGCATGGCTGCGACCACGAACTGACATTCCGATTTCATCATCACCAAAACTCCTTGCCTCCCTGTCTACGCCTGGAGCGCTCGGGGTCAACATGTCCACGTTTATCAGTTCTTGCTTGACGACCTACCCTGCCTTGGTCATATTGGTGAGATGTCAGACCAATTTGGCCTCTGGGGAGGGAGCCGAATGAATGAACCGGCAAGAGCGGCGCTGATGCCCCTGCCCCCGGCCGATCGGGCCCAGCAGGTGATTGCCGCGTTGGCTGACTACATCGAACAATCGGGCCTGAAGCCGGGCGAACGCCTGCCAGCCGAGCGCGAGTTGATGACGGCGCTGGCCGTCGGCCGTTCGACCATCCGCGAAGTCATCCGCCACTTTCAGGCACTCGGCGTCGTCGAAGCACGCAAGGGCAGCGGCACCTATCTGCTGCGCACGATTTCGGGCGCGACCGTCCATATGCCGCTTACCCTCGATGCGGCTCATCTGCGCGACGTGCTGTTGATGACACTCGAAGTGCGCCGCGGCATCGAGGTCGAGGCCAACATGGTCGCCGCCCGCCGTCGGACCGAAGACGACCTCAAGATCATCGAAATCAAGCTCAACGAAATGGAGCGCGTGCATATCGCCAAGGGCACGTCGGGCCCGGAAGACCTCGCCTTCCATCTTGCGATCTACGACGCCACCCACAACCCGCTCTTCCGCCAGCTTCTCGAACAGATGCGCGAAGCTTTCGAGCGCTTCTGGGAAGAGCCCTTCGACCGGTCGGACTTCGCCCGCCGCTCCTTCCCGTTCCACCGCACCCTCTTCAACGCGATCGCGGCTCAGGATCCTGACACCGCGCGCGAAGAAACGCTGAAAATCCTCGCGATCGTCGAGGAAGACATCAAGGAAATGTCCAAATGACCAACGGCCTCGATCCGTTCGACCACGCCTCGCTGATCGTCGCGCATGACGAGGGCAATGCCTTCGATGCCGTCGTGCCGCCGATCGTGCAGACCTCGCTCTTCACCTTCAAAGACTATGACGACATGGTCGCCTCCTACCGGGGCGAGCGCGTACGGCCGATCTATACCCGCGGCCTGAATCCGACGGTTCGCATGTTCGAGGAGATGCTGACCAAGCTCGAAGGCGGCGAGGACGCAATCGGTTTTGCCAGCGGCATGTCGGCGATCTCCTCCACTGTGCTTTCCTTCGTCGAGCCGGGCGACCGCATCGTCGCCGTCAACCATGTCTATCCCGATGCCTTCCGCCTCTTCGGCACGCATCTGAAGCGCATGAAGATCGAGGTGACCTATGTCGACGGCCGCGACGAGGAAGCGGTTGCCAAAGCGCTACCCGGCGCCAAGCTCTTCTATATGGAAAGCCCGACGAGCTGGGTGATGGACACCCACGACGTCGCGTCGCTGGCCCGCCTCGCCAAGGACCAAGGCATCATCACCGCGATCGACAACAGTTGGGCAAGCCCGATCTTCCAGCAGCCGATCTCGCTCGGCGTCGATCTCGTCATCCATTCGGCGTCCAAGTATCTCGGCGGCCACTCGGACGTCGTCGCCGGCGTTGTCACCGGATCGAAGGAACTGATCGGCCGCATCCGCTCCGAAGCCTACCCGTATCTCGGTGGCAAGCTTTCGCCCTTCGATGCCTGGCTCCTGATCCGCGGCCTGCGCACCCTGCCGATCCGGATGAAGTCGCACGAGCGTTCGGCGCTTGAAGTCGCGCGGCGGCTGCAGGCCCATCCGCTGGTCGAGACCGTCTGCCATCCCGGGCTCGGCAACACGCTGCCGCCGGGGCTTTCCGGCACCTCGGGCCTGTTTTCCTTCATCTTCCGCGAGGGCGTCGATGTCAGGCGTTTTGCGGATCATCTCGAACTCTTCAAGCTCGGCGTTTCCTGGGGCGGACATGAAAGCCTCATCGTGCCGGGCGAAGTCGTGCTGTCACAAAAAGCCCAACCCAATTCCGCGGCCGCCTTCGGCATCTCGCCGCGGTCGGTACGGCTCCATGTCGGCCTGGAGGGAACGGAGGCCCTCTGGAGCGATCTCGAAGCGGCGCTCGCCGTGGCTTCGACTGACTGACAGGGGCGGGATCAGATCCCGCTCTGCCCACTTTGAACCAAAACCAACGAAGAAAAGAGGGAACAAAATGAAGAAACTGATCACTGCAACGCTTCTCGCCAGCCTGATGGCCGGAAGCGCACTCGCCGACACCAAGCTGAAGCTCGTCGAGGTCATCACCAGCCCCGAGCGCACCGAGACGCTGAAGTCGATCGTCGCCAAGTTCGAGGCGGCCAACCCGGGCACCACGGTCGAGATCATCTCGCTGCCCTGGGGCGAGGCCTTCCAGAAATTCGCGACCATGGTCTCCGCCGGCGAGCTGCCTGACGTGATGGAAATGCCCGACACCTGGCTGTCGCTCTATGCCAACAACGGCATGCTCGAAAGCCTGGAACCCTACCTGACCAAGTGGGAACACACGGCCGGCCTCACCGAACGCGCGCTCGAACTCGGCCGTGATGTCAACGACACCGCCTACATGCTGCCCTACGGCTTCTATCTGCGCGCCATGTTCTACAACAAGAAGCTCTTGTCGGAGGCCGGCGTCAGCGAACCGCCGAAGACGATGGACGATTTCGTCAAGGCATCGGAAGCCGTCTCCAAGCTTCCGGGCAAATCCGGCTACTGCCTGCGCGGCGGTCCGGGCGGCCTCAACGGCTGGGTGATGTTCGGCGCCACCATGGCCGGCAGCAACACCTTCTTCAACGAGGACGGCACCTCGACCATGAACGGCGAAGGCTGGGTCAAGGGCCTCACCTGGGTGATCGACCTCTATAAGAAGGGCCTGGCACCGAAGGACAGCGTCAACTGGGGCTTCAACGAAATCGTCGCCGGTTTCTACAGCGGCACCTGCGCCTTCCTCGACCAGGATCCGGACGCGCTGATCGCCATTGCCGAGCGCATGAAGTCTGAAGATTTCGGCGTCACCACCATGCCGAAGGGTCCGAGCGGCAAGGCGTTTACCACCATCGGCTTCGCCGGCTGGTCGATGCTCTCGGCAAGCCAGAACAAGGACCTCTCCTGGAAGCTGATCGAGACCCTCGAAGGGCCGGAAGGCAACATCGAGTGGAACAAGCGAACGGGCGCACTGCCGGTGCACAAGTCGGCCGAGAAGGACCCCTTCTACGCGAGCGCTCAATTCAAGGGCTGGTTCGACGAACTCGCCGACAAGGACGTCGTGCTGACGGTCATGCCGACCTACCTTGAGGAATTTGCGTTCTTCAAGGATTCGCTCGCCATCAAGACGACCCAGGAAGCCCTCCTCGGCGACATCACGCCGGAACAGCTAGCCAACCAGTGGGCGGAGTACCTGACCAAGGCGCAGCAGAAGTTCCTGGCCAGCAAGAAGTAAGCCTTCGGCCGGCGGTGGCTCGCCGCCGCCGGCTTTCCATTCGCGAAAATAGGCACGCCCGAACAACCGGCGGCCACACAGGGGAAATTTCGATCGATGGACTATGTCGCCCGCCAAAGCGGCCTGCCGGCAAGCAGGACGCCGCTGATGAAGCGCATCGCCGATGGCGCCGCACCCTATCTCTATAGCGCGCCGGCTCTGATCCTGATCGTCACGGTCATGCTTGTGCCGCTGGCTCTCGGCGTCTCCTACGCCTTCCGTGACATTCAGCTCCTAAACCCGTTCTCCGGCGCCTATATCGGCCTCGATCATTTCCGGGCGCTCTCCGAAGACCAGGCTTTCTATCGGGCGCTACGCAACACGCTGTGGTGGACCGGCGCCTCCGTCCTCCTGCAGTTCGTCTTCGGCCTTATCTTGGCGCTGCTGCTCGACAAACCCTTCTATGGTCGCGGCCTTGCCCAGGCACTTGTCTTTCTTCCCTGGGCAGTGCCGAGCTTCCTTGCCGGCCTCAACTGGGCCTGGCTCTTCAATCCGGTCGTCGGACCCTTGCCGCACTGGCTTTTCAGCCTCGGCATCATGAGCGAACCGAACAATATCCTCTCCGACCCGCAGCTTGCCATGTGGGGGCCGATCATCGCCAATGTCTGGTGGGGCATTCCCTTCTTCGCGATCACACTGCTGGCCGCGCTGCAGGCGATCCCGCGCGATCTCTATGAAGCCGCAAGCATCGACGGCGCCGGCCCGGTCCAGCGCTTCATGTCGATCACTCTGCCGTTCCTGGCGCCCACCATCGCCATCACCATCCTGCTGCGCACCGTCTGGATCTCCAATTTCGCCGATCTGATCATCGTCATGACCAATGGCGGACCGGCCGACCGCACCCAGATCGTCGCCAGCTACATCTTCACCCAGGCCTTCAAGCGGCTGGATTTCGGTTACGCCTCCGCGATCGCGCTGGTGCTCCTGGCACTGCTCCTCGCCTATTCGATGCTGATCGTCATCCTGCGGCAATGGCTCCTGAGCAAGGATTGAACCAATGCGCGCCAAACCTCTTTTCCTCATGATCGCGCACCGGCTGGCCATCCTTGCCTATATCGCCTTCGCGCTCTTCCCGCTCTATTGGCTGCTGAAGGTTGCGGTCACCCCGAACGACCTGCTCTATTCCGAAGGCATTCGGATGTGGCCGTCGCGCGCCAGCCTCGAACATTTCGATTTCGTGCTGCGCCACAGCGCCTTTCCGGTGTTCTTTCGCAACAGCCTGATCGTCTCCGGCTCCACCGCCGTCATCGTCACCATCCTCGCCTCGCTCTCCGGCTATGCCCTGTCGCGCTTCAATTTCCGCGGCAAATATTGGCTGGTGGCGCTGATGCTTCTGACGCAGATGTTCCCACTGGTCATGCTGGTGGCGCCGATCTTCAAGATCCTCTCGCCGATGGGCCTCACCAACAGCCTGACCGGCCTCGTCATCGTCTACACCGCCTTCAACGTACCCTTTGCCACCTTCCTGATGCAGTCGTTCTTCGACGGCATTCCGAAGGACCTGGAGGAAGCGGCGATGATCGACGGCGCGACGCAATTCGTCGCCTTCCGCCAGATCATCCTGCCGCTGACGCTGCCGGGCATCGCAGCAACCCTCGGCTTCGTCTTCACCGCCGCCTGGAGCGAGCTGCTGTTCTCTCTGATGCTGATCTCCGGCAACGACCAGGCGACCTTCCCGGTGGGACTGTTGTCCTTCGTGTCGAAGTTCTCCGTCGACTTCGGGCAGATGATGGCCGCCGGCGTGCTCGCGCTCATCCCCGCCTGCCTCTTCTTCCTGCTCATTCAACGCTATCTCGTCCAGGGCCTCACGGCCGGCGCGGTCAAAGGCTGAGGATTACCCCATGGCTTCCATCGATATCGCCAACATCCAGAAATCTTACGGCATCCACCCGGTCCTGCATGATGTCGACCTGAAGATCGGCGACGGCGAATTCGTCGTGCTCGTCGGCCCGTCCGGCTGCGGCAAGTCCACGCTGCTGCGCATGATCGCCGGGCTTGAAAGCGTGACTTCGGGCGAAATCCGCATCGCCGGAAAACGTGTCAACGAGCTCGCTCCAAAGGACCGTGACATCGCCATGGTGTTCCAGTCCTATGCGCTCTATCCGCATATGTCGGTCGCCAAGAACATGAGTTACAGCCTGAGGCTCCGGAAGACTGCGAAGGAAAAGATCGCGAGCGTCGTCTCGGGTGCGGCCGCCAAGCTCGGTCTCGACCCGCTGCTCGAACGCCGCCCCCGCGCACTGTCTGGCGGCCAGCGTCAGCGCGTCGCCATGGGCCGCGCCATCGTTCGCGAGCCAAAGGCGTTTCTCTTCGACGAGCCGCTCTCGAACCTCGACGCGCGCCTGCGAGAGCAGATGCGCGCCGAAATCAAGAAGCTGCACAAGGACCTCGGCGCCACTTCGATCTACGTCACCCACGACCAGATCGAGGCAATGACGCTCGCAGACCGGATCGTCGCCATGAACGGCGGCTTCGTGCAGCAGGTCGGCAGCCCGCTCGACCTCTATGACCGGCCGGCCAATCTCTTCGTCGCCGGCTTCATCGGCTCGCCCGGCATGAACTTCTTCGAGGGCACCTACCGCAACGGCACCGCCCCGCGCTTCGAAACGCAAAGCGGCATTGTCGTCCCGGCACAGCCGCATCCCGCCTTGGCGGACGGAGCCAAGGCCACACTCGGCATCCGCCCGGAACATGTGGAGATCGGCGGCGAAGGGCCGGATGCGCTCAAGGCCAGCGTCGACCTTGTCGAGCCGACCGGCTTCGGTATCATCCTGCACCTCTCCTTCGGCCGCTCCGGCTTCAAGGCGTTCACCAACGACCGCAAGTTCCTCAACGCCTCCGGCACGCTTGCCGTGCGCCTGCCGGTCGAGCGGCTGCATTTCTTCGACGCCGCCGGCAATCGCGTCTGATCGTGGTTGATGCAACGAATGGGCGCGCCAGATGGCGCGCCCACTGCATGTTCGCTTTCCAGCGCATCCGATGAGACAGTGCATGAGCGACTGCGGTTGACTTCCTGAAGGCGAAGCGTACCGTTTCTCGTGTCGCAAGTATCAACCGCCCGTGGCGCCACCTGAGAGAAGCAAGCACCGCCAAAACCAAAGATTGACGATAGCCTTCCTTGCCTGCGCCCGGCGATTTTGAGGAAGTGTCATGCGAATTCTTGTTGTTGCCCTCGCCCTTTCGACAACCCTGCTCTGTCCGCTCGCTGCCCGCGCCCAAGAAGGTGATGCCGCAGCCGGTGCCACCGTTTTCAAGAAATGCGCTGTCTGTCACATCGCCGACAGCGATACCAACAAGGTCGGCCCATCGCTCAACCATGTGTTGGGGCGGACCGCCGGCACCCATCCCAACTTCAGCTACTCCTCGGCAATGGTCGATGCCGGCAAGGGTGGCCTCGTCTGGGATGAGACGACGCTGCGCGACTACCTGCACAATCCCAAAGCCAAGGTGAAAGGCACGAAGATGGCCTTTGCCGGCCTGAAGGACGACACCGACATCTCCAACCTCCTCGCCTACCTCAAGCAGTATTCGCAGTAGCCGAGAAAGATTAGAGATAGACTCCACCTAAGACCGGACGGCGAATTGCGACTATTTGACGTTCGTGTAATAATTGCACCTACAGTGCCGCGCGCCTTATCAGACGCGCATAGGTCGCTGTAGAATTTTGAAATTCCTGCATGTTTTGTCCTCAATCGGCTACGAATAAAGGAAACATGCAGCAGAGCTCTACGGATTGCGTATTCATGCCCACAGCCGCCCGCGGCGAGGAGGGACAAGAAATGGCCGTGGTAGTTATTCTGGTTTTTCTGGCTATCGGATCGGTATTGTTCCATCTGTTTAGCCCGTGGTGGTGGACGCCCATCGCGTCCAACTGGAATTACATCGACAATACGCTCATCATTACCTTCTGGATCACCGGCTTCGTCTTCGTCGCCGTGGTGCTTTTCATGGCCTATTGCGTCCTCCGTTTTCGGCATCGCCCGGGAAACCGGGCGGCCTATGAACCGGAAAACCGCAAGCTCGAAGGATGGCTCGCCGGCGGCACGACGCTCGGCGTCGCCGCAATGCTGACACCCGGCCTCTTCGTCTGGCATCAATTCGTCACCGTGCCGAACGGTGCCGCAGAGGTCGAGGTCGTCGGCCAGCAATGGTTGTGGAGCTTCCGCCTGCCCGGTGCCGACGGCAAGCTCGGAACCTCAGAGACCCGCGACGTGACGCCGGAGAACGCGCTCGGCCTCAATCGCAACGATCCGGCAGCGCTTGACGACTACGTCATCGAAGGCGGCGAATTGCATCTCGAGGTCGGCAAGCCGGTCAAGATCCTCCTGCGTTCGGTCGACGTGCTGCACGATTTCTACGTGCCGGAGTTCCGCGCCAAGATGGACATGGTGCCTGGCATGGTCACCTATTTCTGGCTGACGCCGACGCGCACCGGCTCGTTTGAAGTTCTGTGTGCAGAGCTCTGCGGCGTCGGACATCCGCAGATGCGCGGCACCGTCGTCGTCGACAGCGCCGCCGACTATCAGGCCTGGCTGTCGCAGCAGCAGACCTTTTCACAGATGATGGCAGCGACAGAGACGAAACAGACGGCGCAGGCAGTGACTGCCGCCCCGGCGCAATAGGAGGCGCCCCGACGGCCAAGGCGGCATGCGGGTTTTGCACCCGCATGCCGCTCGTGAGCGAAAGCAACTCCTCAGTTACCGTTCCGGAGTTGCGTGTTTCAAAGCGTTGGATCGCGATGATCCGGTGTTGGGAGGTTCTCGCAGATGGTCGACATCCGGTCAGGTACGGGCGAATCGATAGGTCCCGCGGAAGTGGAGGATGTCGAACTCTATCATCCTCATAGCTGGTGGACGCGCTACGTCTTCAGCCAGGATGCCAAGATCATCGCCGTGCAATATGCCTCGACCGCGATCGCCATCGGCATGGTCGCGCTGGTACTGTCCTGGCTGATGCGGCTGCAACTCGGCTTTCCCGGCGCCTTCGCCTTCATCGATGCGGAGCGCTACTACCAGTTCATCACCATGCACGGCATGATCATGGTGATCTATCTCTTGACCGCACTCTTCCTCGGCGGCTTCGGCAATTACCTGATCCCGCTGATGCTCGGTGCACGCGACATGGTCTTTCCCTACGCCAACATGCTGAGCTACTGGCTGTACCTGCTCGCCGTGCTGGTGCTGGTCGCGAGTTTCTTCGCGCCCGGCGGGCCGACCGGGGCCGGCTGGACGCTCTACCCACCGCAGGCCCTGCTCTCCGGCACGCCGGGAGGCAAGGACTGGGGCATTATCCTGATGCTCTCCTCCCTCATCCTGTTCATCATCGGCTTCACCATGGGTGGGCTCAACTATGTCGTCACCGTGCTGCAGGGCCGCGCCCGCGGCATGACGCTGATGCGCATGCCGCTCACCGTCTGGGGTATCTTCACGGCGACGGTCATGGCGCTGCTCGCCTTTCCCGCCCTCTTCGTCGCCTGCGTCATGATGCTGTTCGATCGCGTGCTCGGCACCAGCTTCTTCATGCCGGCGATCGTCGAGATGGGCGAGCAGTTGCAGCACGGCGGCGGCAGCCCCATCCTGTTCCAGCACCTATTCTGGTTCTTCGGCCACCCGGAGGTCTACATCGTGGCGCTGCCGGCCTTCGGCATCGTCTCCGATCTGATCAGCACCCACGCCCGCAAGAACATCTTCGGTTACCGCATGATGGTCTGGGCGATCGTCATCATCGGCGCGCTCTCCTTCGTCGTCTGGGCGCACCACATGTATGTCAGCGGCATGAACCCCTATTTCGGTTTCTTCTTCGCGACGACCACGCTCATCATCGCCGTGCCGACGGCGATCAAGGTCTATAACTGGGTGCTGACGCTCTGGCGCGGCGACATCCACCTGACGCTGCCGATGCTCTTTGCGCTCGCGTTCATCGTCACCTTCGTCAATGGCGGGCTGACGGGGCTGTTCCTCGGCAACGTCGTCGTCGACGTGCCGCTTTCCGACACGATGTTCGTCGTCGCCCATTTCCACATGGTCATGGGCGTGGCGCCGATCATGGTGATTTTCGGGGCGATCTATCACTGGTACCCGAAGATCACCGGCCGCATGCTCAACGAGACGCTCGGGCAAATCCATTTCTGGGTCACCTTCATCGGCGCCTATCTGATCTTCTTCCCGATGCACTATCTCGGGCTGATCGGCGTTCCCCGCCGCTACTATGAAATGGGCGAGACCGCCTTCGTCCCGGCCTCCGCCCATACGCTCAACGAATTCATCACCATCATGGCGCTGATCGTCGGCGCCGCGCAGATCGTCTTCCTCTTCAATCTCGTCTGGAGCATCCGCCATGGCCGCGACGCCGGCGGCAATCCCTGGCGGGCGACGACGCTCGAATGGCAGACGCCGGAAACGCCGCCGCGCCACGGCAACTGGGGCAAGGAGCTGCCGGTCGTCTACCGTTGGGCCTATGACTACAGCGTGCCGGGAGCGCCCGAAGACTTCATTCCGCAGAACCAGCCGGGTTCGATCGGCCTTGCGCCGGAGGGGGCCTCATGAACGTCGCCCTCATCTTCCTGGCGGTGATCCTCGCGATTGCCGGCTGGTGGCTCAGCCGGCAACGGCTCTTCTCCAAACCGTGGCTGGAGGTCGGCCACGCCCACGATCCCCGTCCACACGGCCGGCCTTCGATCCCGGCCGCAAAGATCGGCCTTGGCGTTTTCCTTGCCGTGGTCGGCGCGCTCTTCTCGCTGTTCATGAGCGCCTATTTCATGCGCATGGCATCCGCCGACTGGTGGTCGACGCCGATGCCGAAGGTCCTCTGGCTGAACACCGCCATCCTCGGGCTCGGCAGCCTCTTGCTTCACGCCGCGCGCGTGACGGCGGAACGTCACCATGACGAGGCAAGCCGCACGGCGCTGATCGCCGCCCTTGCCGCGGGGCTCGCCTTCCTTGCGGGCCAAGTCTTCGCCTGGCGCGAACTGACCGACGCCGGCTATCTGCTTGCCGACAACCCGGCCAACAGCTTCTTCTACATGATATCCGGCATGCATGGCCTTCACATTCTCGGCGGCCTCTTTGCGCTCGCCCGGGTAATCGTGAAAACACGCAGCGGCCCGATGGGCGAAAAGGCCGTTCTGTCGATCACGCTCTGCGCCACCTACTGGCATTTCATGCTGGCCGTTTGGCTGGTGCTTTTCGCGCTCTTTTCCGGTTGGGCAAACGATTTCGTCGAGCTCTGCCGGCAACTCTTGACCTGAGGGAGCCGTCGCATGTCCGCCGAGACACATTCGCCTGTCAGAGAACCGCTCCATCGCCCGGCGGGCCTTGCCGGCTTTACCGCCGACTGGGCCTCCGATCAGCGGGCGTTCAAGAACGTCTCCTGGGGCAAGGCGATGATGTGGATCTTCCTCCTCAGCGACACCTTCATCTTCGGCTGCTTCCTCGTCGCCTACATGTCGGCGCGCATGTCGACCGCCGTTCCCTGGCCGAACCCGAGCGAGGTGTTCGCGCTGCATATCGGCGGCACCGACGTGCCACTGATCCTCATCGCGATCATGACGTTCGTGCTGATCTCCTCAAGCGGTACCATGGCCATGGCCGTCAACTTCGGCTATCGCCGCGACCGCAAGAAGACAGCGCTCCTCATGCTGCTGACTGCCCTTTTCGGCGCCACCTTCGTCGGCATGCAGGCTTTCGAGTGGACAAAGCTGATCACCGAGGGCGTACGTCCCTGGGGCAACCCCTGGGGTGCTGCCCAATTCGGCTCCACCTTCTTCATGATCACCGGCTTCCACGGCACGCACGTCACGATCGGCGTCATCTTCCTGCTGATCATTGCCCGCAAGGTCTGGCGCGGCGACTTCGATACCGGCAAGCGTGGCTTCTTCACGAGCCGCAAGGGACAATACGAAATCGTCGAGATCACCGGCCTTTACTGGCACTTCGTCGATCTCGTCTGGGTCTTCATCTTCGCATTCTTCTATCTGTGGTGAGGCACGGCCATGGCAGAGACGACGGCACACACCGGCACGGTACCGCAAGGGCAAGCACAAACGCAGGCACCGGCGCATGAACACCAGCAGCACCCGATCGGGCTCTACCTGGTCGTCTGGTTGCTGCTCTTCGTGCTCAGCACCTTCTCCTACCTCGTCGACTACATCGGGCTGCAGGGCTATCTCAGATGGTCGCTGATCCTGCTTTTCATGGTGCTGAAGGCTGGGCTCATCGTCTCGATCTTCATGCACATGGCCTGGGAACGGCTGGCACTGATCTATGCGATCCTCCTGCCCCCCCTCCTGGTGCTTGTCTTCGTCGCGCTGATGGTTTCGGAATCGCACTACGTGCTCTTCACCCGCCTGACGTTTTTCGGCGCCGCACCGTAAAGTGGCGTGGCAACGGTGGCGCCACGCTTGAGATCCGGTAAGTCCTGGAGTTACCCCCTCTGCAGAGGGGTAAGCAACACCCCTAGCTTCAGTGCTGCTGAAGCCCTGTGATCATCGCAATGATCTCGTTCTTGTCGGTCTTCGCCGTCTCCCGGATGCCGATCTGCTTGCCGCGGCGCAGGACACAGATGCGGTCGGCAAGCTTGAACACCTGATCCAGACTGTGGCTGATGATCAGCACGCCGATATTGCGGCGCTTGAGCGATTCCACGATTTCCTCGACCTTGGCGGTTTCGGCAACGCCGAGGGCCGCCGTCGGCTCGTCGAGAAGGATCAGCTTGCTCGCCCAATGGGTGGCGCGCGCGATGGCGACGCCCTGCCGCTGCCCGCCCGAGAGGTCGCGGATCGTCGCATGGGCCGAGGGGATGCGGACATCGAGGTCCTTCACCAGCGTCTCGGTCTCGGCAATCATCCGGCGACGGTCGAGCAGGCCGAAGCGGTTGGTGGGCTCTCGACCGAGGAACATGTTCATGTAGACCGTCTGCTGGTCGGCAAGCGCCAGATCCTGGTAGACGACCTCGATGCCGTGGGCGCGCGCCATGGTGGCGTTCGACATTGCCACCGTCTCGTTCTCGATGGTGATCGTGCCCGAGGTCGGCGTGTAGACGCCCGAGATGATCTTGATCAGCGTCGACTTGCCGGCACCATTGTCGCCGACGAGCGCGACGATCTCACCCGGACGGACCTCGAGCGAGAAGCTCTCGATCGCGGTGACGCCGCCGAAAGTCTTGCGGATGTCCGTCAGCTTCAGGACCGGCTCGCGCGCAGAATTGGTATTCGCGTTCATGACGTCGCCCCTCAAACCGGCCAGGCCGCGGTTTCACCGAAACCGTTTTCGATCGTTTCCACCTTCGGCGTGCCCTTCGAGATGCCCGACACGCCGACGACATAGGCGCGCGTGACGAAGGCCTGGCCGCGGAAGCCGAACACGGCCGTATCGCCGGGCTTTGGCGCCGCCGGTCCACTGGCGTCGATCATCGCGTAGTAGTCGATCGCCGAGGGCGGCGGCACTTCGACGCTTCGGAGTGCCGCTTCGGCCGTCGTCGGTTCGGGCGATACGATCGCCTTGACGTCATAGTCGGGGAAGATCGGATCGATGTAGAAGCCACCGCCGAAGCAATAGGCCTTGCCGCCCGAGAGGTGGGAGACCTCCGTGAGGTAGAGTACCGCTGGCAGTTCCGGCAGATCCTCCATCACGTGCAGCGCGGTCGTGCCGTGCAGGCCGTTGCCCGGCTCGCACTGCGTCGCACCCGCTTCGGCAAGGGCCGGCAGCATCACGCTTGAGGTCGTGCCGGGCGCGTTCACCTCGATCCCTTTGCGGCCTGCCTTGGCGAGCGCCTCGGCAGCCTTCGAAAGCGTTGCGAGATTGTGCGTCGGCTTCACCTTGCGGCTGGCGTGGTCGAAGAGCAACGCCGGAAAGGTGGTAATGCCGGCAATGCGGCCGCCCTCGAGCGCATCGAGACGGTCCGCCACCGCAGCGACGTCGCCGGCATCGAAGCCGCCCTCGTGCCCGCGGTAGAAGGTATCGCCTTGCGCGCGGATGCGGGCGAGCAGACCCTGCCGATAGCCGGCTGCCTTTGCGCCCGCAGCGGCTTCTCCCGCCTTCTCGTCGTTGAAGACCGTCCAGTAGTCCGGCCGGAAGGTCCTCGCAGCGGCGGCCGCTTCATGGCGTGCGACCTGCTGCAGGTGGCCGAGATGGCCGACCTTCAAGCCCGCCTTGTGGGTGGCGCGGGCGCAGGCCATGTCGACCGCAACCGAACGATCGATACCGCCACGCTTCACCGCGTCACAGAAAGAGCTGGAGCGGCCGACCTGCTTGGTCATGGCAAAAGTCTTCAGGCCGAGGCGACGGGCCTCATCGCCCATAATCGTTGCATTGGCCTCGACCGCATCGAGGTCCAACACATAGGCATTCGCCGGGATCTTGCCCTGTTGGTGCAGGCCGATCGCCGCTTCGATGAAGGCCGGGTTGCGGCGGCGCAAAACGTCGAGAAACATGGGTGCCTCCTTCAGCGGGATTTTTCGCGCAGCGACACGGCGACCGCAGCGAGGATGATGAGACCGCGAACGATCATCTGGTCGGAAACGGAAAGGCCCATCAGGATCAGGCCGTTGTTGAGCATGCCCATCATCAGCGAACCGACGAGTGCGCCGATGATCGATCCCTTGCCACCGTTGAGCAGCGTGCCACCGACGATGACGGCCGCGATGACGGTCATCAGGTCGGTTTCGCCGAGCGTGTATTTGGCGGCTTGCAGCCGGCCGGCATAGAGCAGACCCGCAAGGCCGGCGAGCGCACCGCTGATCACCAGAACCGTCAGGCGGATGCGCGGGACGCTGATGCCCGACACGCTCGCCGCGCGGCTGTTGTCGCCCGTCGCCAGCACATGGGCGCCGAAGCGGGTCTCACGGTAGATGACATGGCCGCAGACAATAGCGACCACCGTCCACCAGATCAGCGAGGGCACGCCCAGGAACGAGCCCGAACCGAAGAAACCGGTGAAGGTGCTGTCGGTGACCGGAATGGATCGCAGGTTCGTCATCGACCGGGAGACGCCGGCAAAAAGCCCGAGCGTCGCCAGCGTGACCAGGAAAGAGGGTAGCTTGACAAAGGCGACGAGGGCACCGTTCAAAAGCCCGATCAGCACGCCGGCGCCGATGCCGGCGACGACGCCGGCCACCAGGCCATATTCGTTGATCGTTACCGCTGCCGCCAGCGCCGACACGGCAACCGTGGAGCCGATCGAAAGGTCGATTTCACCCGCCGACATGACGAAGACGAGACCGATCGCCATGATCGTCACCGGTGCGGTCTGCAGCATGATGTTCGACAGGTTGCGAACGGTCAGAAAGCCGCTGTCCTTCAGCACGATGGCGAAGAACAGGAAGATCGCCAGGAAGCCGAGATAGACGACGTATTGCTGCAGGTTGAGGCGACTGACGAGGCTCGCCGGCTGGCCGCTCGCGCTGGAATGGGCACTGGACATTATTCTTCCTCCGAAGGCAGGGGGAAGCTCCCCCTGCACTACGGCGCCGCGCGTCGGGTCGGACGCGCAAGGTCGCCGCAGCACTATGAGAAGCTGCATGTTTCCCACATGCAGCGGACATCATTTCATCACTTCATTGCATCCGCGATCGTCGCGGGCACATCCTTGTTCAGAGACTTCTTCCAGCCGTCGACGACCGTCGCCTTGGTGACGGCAAGCGAGTCGACCACCAGGAAAGGCTCGGCCTTTTGGCCGACCAGCGACCCTGCCGCGGCGCGCGCTGCGGTGACGCCGATATTGTAGGCTTCGTCGGCGACAAGCGCCGCGATGTTGCCGCCCTTGACCATATCCAGCGCTGCTGGCTCGTTGAGGTCGAGCGTCACGATCTTGGTGTGGGTGTTGCCCGCTCCGCGCAGTGTCGAAAGCACGCTCAACGCCGGCTCCGCCCAGGTCACATAGATGCCGTCGAGGTCCGGGTTCTGAGTGATCATCCCTTGCGCGATTTCCTCGCTGCGGGCCGGGTCGGCCGTGCCGGCTTCTGCAACGATCTTCATATCAGGGTAGTCCTGTTCGATCGTCGACTTGAAGGCGCCGTCGCGCTGGTTGGTCACGTAGAAATCGGCGTCATGATAGATGTAGCCAAGCTTGCCCTTGCCGCCGAGGGCATCCGCCATCGCGACGGCGGCCTTGTTGCCCATCTGGAACAGGTCGTCCGAGACGATTGTCACATAGTCCTTGCCGTGTTCGTAGCCGGCTGGCGAATTGTCGACGAAAGCGAGCTTGACGCCTGCAGTGCGGGCCGGTTCGTAGACAACGGCAGCGGTTGCCGGATCGACGGGCAGCGACAGGATGATCGACGGCTTCTTGGCAAGAACCGTCTCGACATCGGATTTCTGCCGGGCGGCATCGAAACCCGCATCGGTCTGGGCGACCACCTCGACGCCGAGCCGCTTGAACTCGTCATGCGCGCCGCTGTTGACCGCATTGGTGTATTCGCTCATCTCGTGCCAGACGAGCGCCGCGGTGAACTTGCCGTCCTTGATCTGCTGTTCCTGCTCCGCCGTCAGAGTCAGGCTGCCCGCGGACGTCGGCGTCTCGCCATGCGGCCCTGTGGTCTTGCCATCAGCGGCAAAGCCGGATGTCGCGGCAAATACCGTCGCCAGCAACGCGAAATGTCTCACTGCCCTGTGCATCTCTGCCTCCCTTTAGGATGGTGCCGCCGGAAACATCCTCTCTCCCGGCGGCTATCGGATTACTTCGCTGCCTGATTACTTGGCCGCATCGAGCACCGACTGCGGCGCATCGCGGTTGAGCGACTGCTTCCAGCCTTCGGCTACGTTTTCCTTGGTGACGGTCAGCGCCGGAGCAACGACAAAGGCCGGGGTCTGTTGACCGAGCAGCGACTTCAGGCCGGCAGCAGCCATGGCGCGTCCAAGCTCATAGGCCTTGTCGGCGACCAGTGCCGTGACATTGCCGCCCTTGACCATGTCGAGCGCTACCGGTTCGGCAAGGTCGAGCGTGACGATCTTGGTCTTGGTATTGCCGCTTGTGCGCAGCGCAGAAAGCACGCCGTCGGCAGGCTCGGCCCAGGTCACATAGATGCCGTCGAGATCGGGGTTCTGAAGCAGCATGGCGCTTGCCAGTTCCTCGGCACGTGCCGGGTCGGAAATGCCCTGCTCGGCAACGATCTTGATATCCGGATAGTCCTTCTCGATCGTCGACTTGAAGGCCTGGTCGCGCTGGTTGGTCACATAGTAGCTGGCGTCATGGAAGATGTAGCCAACCTTGCCCTTGTTGCCGATCGCCTTGGCCAGCGCGTCGGCCGCCTGCTTGCCCATCTGGTAGAGATCGTCGGTGACGATCGAGGCATAGTCGGCGCCCTGCTTGTAGCCGCTCGGCAGGTTGGAGAGGAACACGAGCTTGCTGCCATCGGTCACCGCCTGGCGGAACGCCTCGGCCGAGGTCACCGGATCGAGCGGCAGCGCCAGGATGACATTCGGCTTGGCGGCAAGCGCTGTTTCGATGTCGCTGCGCTGGCGCGCCGCATCGAAGCCGGCATCCGTCGTTACTGCGATCTCCACGCCGGCACGGGCGAATTCATCCTTGGCGCCGGCCGAAACCGCATTGGTGAAATCCGACGAGGTGTGCCACAGCAGGGCAGCCTTGTAGCCCTTGCCCTTGAGGGCGCCGATATCGGCATCGGTCAGGGCGACGTCGGCACTCGGCGTTGCGCTCTCACCGGACGGACCGACCGTCTGGGCGGAAGCGGTACCTGCGGCAAGCACGAAACCACTGACGAGTGCAGCAGCCATCAATTTCTTCAAAAGCATTGTCTCTCTCCCTCTTGTTCAACAGTTCAGTCCACGACGCCGCAATAGCGCGCCATGAAGGCAGCAAAGCCGACGACACCGGCGAGATATTCCTCCACCTCGACCCGTTCTTCGTAGGTATGGCAGTTGCGGATATCGCCAGGCGCGCAGTAGACGGCAGGTATGCCGAGGCGATTGACGAAGAACGGCGTCTCCGACCAGAAGGGCGCACCTTCGATCACACCGCGCCCGACCATGGCTTCGGCCATGGCAGTGGACAACGCGCCGACTTCTGCCGCAGTCTCGTCGATCTCGGCCGCCGTGCCACCGAGCTGATGGTCACGGCCAGCCGGATACGAAAACTCGAAGGTAATCTCAGGGTCGGTGATCGCTGAGCGAACGGCCGCTTCGATCTCAGCCGCCGCCTTGTCCAGAGATTCACCCGGCAAGAGCTTGCGGATCAGCGACAGGGTGCAGCGCTCGGGCACGGCAATATAGCCGCCGCCGGCAAGGCCGGTGATCAACAGGAAACTGCGGCCGATCAGCTTGTGCTCGGCACGTGCAGCGACCTCGTCGGAATGGGCCCAGAGCGCAGACATCGCCGCATGGCTGGCGCGCAGGGCATCCTTGCCGAGTTCGGGAACGCCGAAGTAAGCGGATTTGCCCGTTATGGTGATGTCGGTGATGAAGAAGCCGATCTGCGCCGGATAGACCGAAAGGCGAGTAGGCTCGACATAGACGACGAAATCCGGCCGCGCGATCTCGCCCGTTTCGATGCGGGTGACGAGGTCCTTGATGCCTGCCGAAACACCGGTGCCGGGCTGGCCGCTTTCCTCGTCGCCGACAAAGGCGAAGGCGATGTCGCCGGCGAGCTTGACGCCTGCCCGATCGAGCAGCGACAGGGCGGAAAGCGAAGAGCAGATGCCGGCCTTGAGATCGCCCGAACCACGGCCCCAGACCGCGCCATCGATGATCGGCGCCGCGAAGGGGTCCTCCCGCTCGGTGCCCGCCCAATGTTCGCGCCAGCCGTCGACGTGCACGGTATCCGTATGACCGATGAACAGCAGCCGCGGTCCGTTGCCGGCACCCTTCCGCTCGGCCCAGACATTCGGGCGGCCAGGCAGGAACTCCGCGGTCGTCAGCCCTTCGAGGCCAAGGTTCTGCATCGCCCCGGCAAGATACGAGACGACATTGGCTTCATTGCCGGTAATGCTCTCGCGCCCGATCGCGCCGCGGAAAAGCGCAATTGCAGCCTCTTTGTCGAGTGCTTCGCGCAGCCGTTCGACCAGGCCATCCGTCGTCGCCATCACATCGCCTCCCGAAGTGCGTTGACATTGGCCCGCGGCAGGGAAATCCGGCCATCGGGCGCATCGACCCCGAAGAGGGTATTGTGCAATTGACTCAGTCCGATCGCCGCAGCACCGATGATCGCCGCGCGCGAACCGAGTTCGCCGGTCTCGACGGTGACGGGATAGGGAAAGCACTGCGGCAGGAAGGTCTTCACCCGCTCCAGCATTTCCGGCCGCAAGCCGATCGATCCGCCGAGAATGACCTTCTGCGGATTGGCGATCGCCGCAATCGCAGCAACGCCGCGGGCAAGGAACCGCCCGGTCTCATCGAGCACCGACACGGCGGCGGCGTCGCCGGCCTCCGCATTGGCAAAGATCGTGGGCACGGTGACGTTCCTGCCCGAAAGGGCGGCATACCGTTCCGCCATGCCGTGTGAGGCAACGGCCCGCTCGAATGCGCCGGTGCGCAGCGATTCCGCTTCGAACGGATCTGCGCCGAGCGGCAGAAAACCCATTTCACCTGCCGCGTTGCTGGCGCCGCGCACCAGATGCCCGCCGACCATCAGGCCGCTGCCGACACCGGTACCGAGCGCCACATAGGCAAGATTGTCGATCCCCTGCCCCTGCCCCAGCCAGTTCTCACCGAGCACCGCAAGATTGACGTCGTTTTCAAGCATGGCGCCGAAGCCGAGCACCTCTTCGAAGGCACCGACGACATCCATCGTATCGAAGCCGGCAATGTTCGGCGCAAGCAGCACACGACCGGTTTCGCTGCAGGGCGCACCGGGTACGCCGACGACGGCGAGACGGATCTTTTCGCGGGCGATCTTCTGGCGTGACGCCGCCGCAAAAGCCATCTCGGCGATCTGCTCCACCACGAAGCGGCCGCCGCGCGGATCGGTCGGCGCCGTGTCTTCGGCAAAAATCTGGCAGGCGAGATCGGTGATCGCCACCCGCACTTTCGTGCCGCCGAGGTCAACGGCGATGATGTAGGCCGCATCGCAGACCAACTCATAGGTGACGGCGGTTCGCCCGACATGGCCGCTGGTGCGTCCCGTCTCCTGAACCCACCCCTCTTCTTCGAGCCCGCGAACGATCTCGGAGATGGTCTGCTTGGAAAGGCCGGTCTGCTTGGAAATCGATGCACGCGATATCGGCCCACCCTGAACGATCGCTTCCATGACGGAACGCTGCGAGAATTTCCGGGAGATGCGCAGACTGTCGTTCACGGTGGCCTCTTTTAATTCGTTCTGTTACCGAACTTATTAATATCGAACGTGTCTGTCAATCTCGCCCAATGGGATTATCTTTCGTGAAGCCGCTATCGATGTCTGAGGTTGCGGCTGGCCGGGCGAATGAACCATCCACAGACCGACATTCGCTCACGGCTGCCGATGACGCATTCGAATGCGCCCGGATTTGCTGTATGGTAGAGAAATCACGTCTGCGCCAATGGGCGCTTTTTCTCACGAAATCAGTGGCATGACCGTTCCGCTAGTTCACGTCCCGCGATCTTCAGATTGCCCGGCTCTGGTCGTGCAGTTTGATGATTATGTCGTAGACAGGCTCTAGTCGTGATCTATCACGCCTTAAAATCCGGCTTCCAATCCAACTAGGGTCGCAATCAATGGCAGAGTTTCCGCAAAAGGCGAAGGTCGTAATCATCGGGCTGGGTGGCATCGTTGGCGCCTCGATCGCGCATCACCTGATCGAGCGCGGCTGGGATGACATCGTCGGCATCGACAAGTCCGGCGTCCCGACCGATATCGGCTCGACGGCGCACGCCTCGGACTTCTGCTACACCACCAGCCACGACTACCTCTCGGTCTGGACGACGCAATACTCGATCGATTTCTTCGAGAAGATGGGCCACTACGCCCGCATCGGGGGTCTCGAAGTCGCGCGCACCGGCGACGACGTCTGGATGGAAGAGATCAAGCGCAAGCTTTCCTCCGCCAAGGCCTTCGGCACCCGCGCCCACTATGTTTCGCCCGCCGAGATCAAGAAGATGTTCCCGCTGATCGAGGAAGATCAGGTCATGGGCGGCATGTTCGATCCGGATGCCGGCCTCGTCATCCCGCGCTCCCAGACGGTAGCCGGAAAGCTGGTCGATGCGGCGGAAAAGTCCGGCAAGCTGCAGGTCTTCGGCAACACGCCGGCACAGTCGCTGATCGTCGAGAACGGCCGCATCAAGGGCGTCGTCACCCATCGCGGCACGATCATGGCCGACCATGTCGTGGTCTGCGCCGGTATCTGGGGCCGCCTGATCGCCGAAATGGTCGGCGAGGACCTGCCGGTCATGCCGGTCGACCATCCGCTCACCTTCTTCGGTCCGTACAACGAGTTCGAAGGCACCGGCAAGGAGATCGGTTTCCCGCTTTTGCGCGACCAGGGCAACTCTGCGTACATGCGCGACACCGGCGACCCGAAGACCACCGAAGGCGGCCAGATCGAGTGGGGTTATTACGAGACCACCAATCCGCGCCTCTGCCATCCGCGTAACATCCTCGAAAAGCACGAAGCGCGCCTGTCGCCCTCGCAGCGCGACCTCGATATGGAGCAGATCATCGAGCCGCTCGAGCGCGCCATGGAGCTGACGCCGATCCTCGGCGAACTCGGCTACAACGAGGGCCATTCCTTCAACGGCCTGCTGCAGGTTTCGGCCGCCGGCGGTCCTTCCTGCGGCGAGAGCCAGAAGGTGCGCGGCCTCTGGTACTGCGTCGCCATCTGGGTGAAGGACGGCCCCGGCTACGGCAAGCTGATCGCCGACTGGATGACGGACGGCCGCACCGAGATCGACCACGCCTCGATCGATTATTCCCGCTTCTACCCGCACCAGCTCGAAGAGAAGTTCATCGAGGGTCGCTGCTTCGAGGCGGCGCAGAAGATTTACTATCCGGCCGTACACACGCGCGAGCCCTATGCCAGCGGCCGCAACGTCAAGCGCTCGCCCTTCTACGAGCGCGAAAAGGAGCTCGGCGGCTACTTCATGGAACTTGGCGGCTGGGAGCGCGCCCATGGCTACGCCGCCAACGAGCATCTGCTCGAAAAATACGGCGACCGCGTACCCCTGCGTGAGAACGAGTGGGACAGCCGCCATTTCTGGCGCGTCTCCAACGCCGAACATCTGGCGATGAGCGAGGATTGCGGCATTGTCAACCTCTCGCACTTCCACATGGTCGACATAGAGGGTCCGGACCATGTCGAACTGCTCGAATGGCTTTGCGCCGCCAAGATCGGCGGTGACGCCAACATCGGCAAGGGCATCTACACCCACTTCCTCGATGACGAAGGCATGGTGCGGGCCGACTTCACCGTCTTCCGCATGGCCGATCGCTGCCGTCTCGTGAACGGCGCCGATGCCGGCCCGCGCGACTTCCAGTACATGCGCCGCGTCGCCGAGGACCGTGGCCTCAACGTCACCATCACCGATGTCTCGGAGAAGTTCATCACCATCGGCATCTGGGGCCCCAATGCCCGCGAGAACCTGAAGAAGGTGGTTGCCAACCCCTCGGGCCTCGATATCGAGAACTTCGCCTTCGCTGCGATCAAGCCGATCGAGATTGCCGGCAAGAAGGTCACCGCTTTCCGCATCTCCTATGTCGGCGAGCAGGGCTGGGAACTCCACATGAAGTATGAAGATGGTCTGGCCGTCTGGGACGCGCTGCGCGCCACCGGCGTCATGGCCTTCGGCGTCGAAACCTATGCGAACTCGCGCCGCATGGAGAAGAGCCTGCGCCTGCAGAACGCCGACCTCCTCACCCAGTACAACCTCATCGAGGCCGACCTCGCCCGCCCGAAGGTCAAGGACGTGGACTTCCGCGGCAAGGCAAAGCATCTGGAATACAAGGCGCGCGAGCACCAGCCGGCGATGCTCTGCACACTCGTCATGACGGAGAACACCGACAGAAGCGGCGTGAAGCGCTACCCGGTCGGCAGCCTGCCGGTCATGGATCCGGAGACCGGCGCAGTGCTGGTCGACGAACTCGGCCGCCGCTCCTACACCACCTCCATCGCCTTTGGGCCCACGATCGGCAAGAACATCGCGCTTGCCTATCTGCCCTGGTCCCATTGCCAGGTTGGCCGCAAACTGAATGTCGAGTATTTCGCCGAGACCTATCCGGTCGAGGTCGTCGGCGTCGGCTACAAGCCCATCTACGACCCCGAAAACCTGAAGCCGCGCACCTGATCGCGCCGGCATCGGAGACAAAAGACAAAAGGCCCGCTCGTCCGAGCGGGCCTTTCTTCTCGGAGCATCAATGTGTCCGTTAGGGCAGCACATGCCCGGCAGCCGTGAAGAGGCGATACCAGTCCTCGCGTGACAGCGTGATATCTGCACCGGGCGCAATGTCTGCCAGTCGCTCGGGGCTTGTCGTTCCCAACACCACCTGAATGTTTGCGGGATGGCGGGCAATCCATGCATAGGCAATGGCCGACGGCGACACGGCATACTTGCCCGAGAGATCGTCGAGCACCCGGTTAAGCTCGGGGAAGTTCTTTTCGTCGCCGACGAAGACGCCGCCGAAGAAGCCCTGCTGGAACGGCGACCACGCTTGCAGCGACATGCGATTGATCCGCGAATAGACGACCACTTCCCCGTCCCGATCGATCGATTGCTCCAGGCCGGCCATGTTTGCGGCAATACCGAAGGCGACCGAGGGGGCATGGGCGATGCTAAGCTGGATCTGGTTGGCGACGAGCGGCTGGCGCACAGCCGTCTTCAAGAGGTCGATCTGCCGCGGGGTGTGGTTCGACACGCCGAAATGCCGGACCTTGCCGGCCGCCTGCAACTTGTCGAAGGCATCGGCGACCTCCTCCGGCTCCACCAGCGCATCCGGGCGATGCAGCAGAAGAAGATCAAGGTAGTCGGTCTTCAGCGCGGCAAGCGAGCGGTCGACGGACTGGAGGATATGATCCCTGGAGAAATCGAAATAGCCGCGCCGGATCCCGCACTTGCTCTGGATAACGATCTGCCCGCGCTCGGCGGGCTTCAGCTGGAGCGCATCGCCGAAACGGCGCTCGCAAGCGTGCAGCTCACCGCCGTAGATATCGGCATGATCGAAGACGTTGATGCCAACGTCCCGCGCCTTGCCATAGAGCCGGGCAATGGCGTCATCACTGAGATCGGCGATCCGCATCAGGCCGAGAACGGCAGATGAAACGGAGAGATCGGTAGTTCCCAGGCTGAATTTTTTCATCGGTTTACGCTCGCATCATCGACGTCGTTTCGAAGGAGGATTTCCCGCCCGCAGCCGCAAACGGCTTGCGATAGCGAATCTGTAGTCCTCAATCTCTACCAGCCCGGAGGCGCTTGGCAAACGTCCGGGCCCCGTCGACGACCATACAGCGCGGGCTGCGTAGGCATTCGATGAGATGTGCCGCTCTGCTAAAGTTCGCGGTTCTATCGTCTTGGGAGCCGACTGAACCGCCCGCTCCCATCTGAACCGCGTGCACCCATGTCTCACGATCTGGTCAAGCGGCCGACCGGTAACGTTCGGCAGGCTCGGACTGCCCGAAATTGGGCAGCATCGCCTGGCGCGCTGCATCAAGGGTGTTCCACTGCTCGGCATCCGGCAGTGGCGGGATCGTGACCAGCTCGCGGCGATCGAAACCGACGAGGGCCGCATCGACGAGATCGCCGACCTCCATCACGCCGGCAAGCGTTTCAACGTCGACGCCCGCATGATCCCAGATTTCGGTGCGCGTCGCCGCAGGCAGCACGGCCTGCACATAGACGCCCTTCTGCGCCAGTTCGACGTTCAACCCCTGGGACAGGAACAGCACAAACGCCTTGGTCGCGCCATAGACCGTGGAACCCATTTCCGGCGCAAGCCCGACCACGGAAGCGATGTTGATGATGGCCCCCTCTCCCCTCTCGGCAAAGCGGGGCGCGGCTGCATGGGCAAGTCGTGTCACAGCCGTAATGTTGAGCGAGATCAGCTTCGAGATGTCCTCGCCCTTCTGCTGAAGGAAGCCGCGCGGGATCGACGTGCCGGCATTGTTGACCAGAACACCGATGCGATCGTCTTCGCGCAGGCGCTGCACCACCTTGGCGAGATCTTGCTCGTCCGTCAGGTCGGCGGGGACGACGTCGACATCGACACCAGTTTCGCTCCGCAGGCGCCCGGCGAGCGCCGCCAGACGCACCGCATTGCGGGCGACCAGGATCAAATCATGGCCGCGGCGTGCAAATCGCTCCGCATAGACGGCGCCGATACCGGTGGAAGCACCGGTTACAAGGACTGCTGGCTTCTTGCTCATCGGGTGTGCTCCTTTGATTATTCATGATAATCATCATGTATTTGGATATATGATGGATATCATGTATAATGTCAATCAAATGTTGGGAGACGATAATGCGAGTGAGCCGACAGCAGGTCGAAGAGAACAAGCGCACCATTCTGGAGGCCGCGGGAAGGCTGTTCCGCGAGCGCGGCTTCGAGTCCGTCACGGTGACGGATGTAATGAAGTCGGCCGGCCTCACCCACGGCGGCTTCTACGGCTACTTCAAGTCCAAGGACGATCTGATCGCCCGGACCCTTGCCGAACTGCAGGGTGGAAGCGAGCCTCCGTCCGTGGACCTCACAACCGTCGCCGACCGCTATCTTTCACCGGAACATCGAGACGATTTCGGCCATGGCTGTCCGGTCGCCGCTCTAGCATCGGAGGTTATTCGCCAACCCGCGGAAGCGCGCGCCGAAATGACCGCCGGTCTCAAACGTCAATTCGTGCGCCTCGGCAAAGTAGCGCCCGGCCCGGATGAAGAGCATAGACGCCGGGCGGCGATTGGGACGTGGTCTGCGATGGTGGGCGCGCTGATCCTTGCCCGGATGACGGACGATGCGGCTCTGTCAGACGAGATCCTTGCGCAGACGCGGACGTGGCTTTCGGGTTCGGATCGTTCAAGCTCCGGCGTTGCCGAGGTGGCATGATAAATTCGCCCCTTCCCGCCGGCCTGGCGATTTTGGCCGTTTGTGGTGCGCTCCGTGCGAAGTCTGGAACGTCAAA
>NZ_JAEPRP010000367.1:0-1284 GCF_016652895.1 Ensifer sp. SSB1 | reverse complement strand
CCTCATTGGAAACATCACCGGCCGCCGCGGTCGCCCTGCCGCCTGCCGCGATGATCTCCGCGGCGACGACCTGGCTGCGCTCGGCAGAGAGATCGTTGACCAGCACGGCATAGCCGTCAGTTGCGAGCCTCAAGGCGATGGCACGACCGATGCCGGAGCCGGCGCCGGTGATGATCGCGTTTGGCGAAGAAGCGTCTGCCATTACGCCTCCTCCTGGATCGCAACGCGCTTGGCGCGGCGCACCGACAGCGTCATCAAGGCCGCATAGGTGCCGAGCAGCGCGAAAGAGAAGAGCGTCGTCAGCACGCCGAAGGCGAAGACGTTCGGATGCACCTCGACCGAGAAGGTGCCGTAGATCGCAAGCGGCAGCGTCAGATCACGGCCCGAGGCAAAGAGCGTGCGTGAGAACTCGTCATAGGAGAGCGTGAAAGCAAAGAGCATCGCCGAGAGCACACCGGGGAAGATCAGCGGGAACGTAACCTTGCGGAAGGTGCGCGCCGGGGTAACCCCGAGCGACCAGGACGCCTCTTCCATGCTGGGGTCGAAGCGGTTGAAGATCGCAAGCATCACCAGGAAGGCGAAGGGGAACGTGTAGACCACATGCAGCACGAAGGCGGTGCCCCACCAGTGGCGGTCAATGCCGAGCGTATTGGCAACGAGCGCCATGCCGAGACCGACGAGCACGCCGGGCACCATCATGCCGAGGACGATGAGATAGAAGACCACGCCCGAACCGCGGAACTTGCGGCGAAAGGCCTGCGCTGCGGTGACACCCAGAACGGTCGAGACGATCATGGTCATTACTGCGAGGCCGAGCGAACGCACCAGCGCCTGTTCGATCGGCAGCGGTGCAATACGCGACGGCGGCGTCAGGCCGAAGAGATGCTGGTACCAATAGGTCGACCACTCGATGATCGGGAACTGCGGCCCACCTTCCGGTCCGGTCTGGAACGAAAGGATCGCGAGCACAGCAAGCGGTCCGTAGAGGAAGACCAGGAAGAGCGCGGTGTAGGCGCCGAGGCCGAGTTTCATGCCGCTGGCGTTCATGATCAGAGTTCCTTCCTGAGGTCGACGACCCTGAGCAGAGCGGCGATGACGGCGCCCATCAGGATGGTGAGGACGACGCCGGCGACCGCGGCAAATGCCCATTTCAACGAGCCGACCTGGGTGACGATGATGTTGCCGAGCAGGTTGACCTTGCGGCCGGAGAGCGCTGCGGAGGTGGCGAATTCACCGAGCACCATGACCGAGACGAACATCGCACCGACGACCTCGCCCGGCATG
>NZ_JAEPRP010000083.1:20576-30671 GCF_016652895.1 Ensifer sp. SSB1 | reverse complement strand
CTCGCCGGCAAGGATGACCGCCAGCGCATCTTCAGCTTCACTTTCACTTAGCGGCCGGCTGCGGCCTGCGCCGGTTCCGACGGTCGCTATGCAGCGGGCAAGGCGCCGCTCAGGGGTGGCGTCATCGCCAATCTCCGCTAGTTTTGCGGCGAATTGTTCAGGCGCTGGCTCACCCTCAAGCAGACGGCTCGGACGGACGGCCAGTGGAGGCGCATCGGTTAGGGCCCGCCGTCCCCAGCCGGTATGGCTCGTCTGTACCGGGGCGGATGCGGCGTCATCGGGCTGGGCGGCAAGCAGGGCTTCGGTTTCTGCGGCAAGAGCGCGCACGCGCAGCCGCAGCGACTCGGCAAGCGGTGTCGGGCGCAGGCCATGACCGGTGCGCAGGAACAGAGGATCGGCATAGTCCTCACGCAATTGACCGAGCAAGCGGCTCATTGCCGAGGGCTGAAGACCGACGCTTGAAGCGGCACGGCTGACGCTGTTTTCCCGAAGCAGCCCATCGAGCGCCACGAGCAGCCGCAGCTTGCCCAGATCGGTCTGGCGTTCGTTCGGGGCCGACCCGCCTCCTGTCACGTTTGCTGCTGCTTTCGCCATGGTTCCGTCCCGCCTTTCTGTCTCATCCGGCATATTCGCGGGCGCTGTTTTGCGTCGTTTCGTATTTGGAACGGTTCCAAAACAGCGTCGTTGACCGTCTGCTTCGCCAATAACTAAGTGGAGTGTATTGCTCAAGATATATGTGGGGCGAAGATGATGAAGCGGATGGGGCTTGCAACGGAAACTGATCGTTGGGGACGAGGAACCCGCCGGAACCGGTGCGGCTCGGCCGGATGGTCACGTCGCTTCGTCGGCGCCTGCCTTGCCGGCACGGCGCTGACGATGCCGGTGGAGGCGCTGGCGCAGAAGGCCAAGGAAAAGGACAGGGAGAAGGCGACCGAGCTCGAGCAGATCGTCGTTACAGCGACCGGGTTCGAGCAGAACGTCAAGGATGCACCGGCGAGCATCACGGTGATCACGGGCGAGGACTTGCAGAAAAGGTCGTTCCGCGATCTCACCGATGCGCTGCGCGACGCGCAAGGGGTGGCGGTGACCGGTGTCGCCAACGAGCGCGACATCTTCATCCGCGGCCTGCCCGGCTCCTACACGCTGATTCTCGTCGACGGAAAGCGCCAGAGCACACGCGACGCCCGCACCAACGGCAATTCCGGTTTCGAGCAGAGCTTCATCCCGCCCGCCGCCGCTATCGAGCGCATCGAGATCGTCCGTGGCCCGATGTCGTCGCTCTATGGTTCCGATGCCATGGGCGGGGTCATCAACATCATCACCCGCAAGGTCTCGGATAGCTGGACCGGCTCGGTCACTACCGACGGCACGATGCAGCAGCACAGGCAGTTCGGCAATTCGGGGCAATTGTCGTTCTACACCAGCGGTCCGATCCTGAAAGATACGCTCGGCGTGCAGATCTGGGGCCGCGGCCTGAAGCGCAGCGAGGACAGGTTCCTTTCCGGCATTACCGGGTCGAAGGAGCACGATCTGACGGCGCGGCTTGCCTACACGCCGAACGAGGACCACGACTTCTTCCTCGAAGGCGGGACAGCGCGGCTTCGCCGCGATGCGAATGTCGGCAGGACGATCGAGCCGGGACCGCGTGCCGTCAGCACTTACAACGACAACGACCGCGATCACTGGTCGTTCTCGCATACGGGGCGCTGGGGACCGACGACGTCTGACTTCTCCATTCTGCAGGAATGGGCGGAGCGTCGGAACTATAACTACAGCCAGGCAGACGGTCGCTTCGTCAAGCAGCCGCGCGCGCCCGAGGTGCGCAACACCGTCGTCGACGGCAAGTTCACGACCCCCTTCGATCTCGGCGGCAGCCACACGCTGGTGACCGGCGGGCAATATTTCGAGGCGCGGCTCTCCGACCAGAACCCGGGCCGGAGAACCGGACTGAACGAGACTTTCTCGGCGACGCAATGGGCGCTGTTTGCCGAGGATGAATGGCGCATGGTCGATGATTTCGCGCTGACCACGGGCCTGCGTCTCGATCACCACGAGGAGTATGGCTACCACCTCAGCCCGCGCATTTACGGCGTCTGGAACGCGACCGACATGCTGACGGTGAAGGGCGGCATATCCACCGGCTTCCGCGCGCCCGACATCCGCAGCATCGCCCCGGGTTATGCCTACACCACCGGCGGTGGCGGTTGCTCCTACGGTCCGACCGGCACCTGCGGCGTGATCATCGCCGACCCGAACCTCAAGGCCGAATCGAGCACCAGCTATGAAATCGGCGCCGTGTGGGACAATGGCGACGTCATCCTCGGCGGCACCTACTTCTACACGGATTTCAGGGACAAGATTTCCAACTCGATGGTGCTGGATTCGGCCGGAAATCCGGTGCGCTGGAGCGAGGATCCGAACTACCGCCTCTGGTACAACTACAACATCGACGATGCGATCATTCAGGGCGTGGAACTGACGGCGACCTGGAATGCGACGGCCGATCTGACGCTACGCGCCAGCTACACCTATACGCAGTCGGAACAGAAGACCGGCACCTTTGCCGGCTTCCCGCTGGCGCGCACACCGGAGCACATGGCCAATCTCAGGGCCGATTGGTACACGCCGGTGGAGGGGCTCGAAGCCTGGGCCTCGGTCAACTATCACGGCGAGGAGATCGCCGCCGGCCCGCGCATCGGCACCAACGGCAAGCCGGTAACCATCAACGGCCAGCAGGGGCGCAGATACGACGCCTACACGACCGTCGATATCGGTACGAAATACGATGTCGGCGAGGGCCTGACGCTGAACGCCGCCGTCTACAATCTCTTCGACAAGGAGGTCGAGGAGACCGACTTCAACACGGTCATGGAAGGCCGTCGCTTCTGGATGAGCCTGACGGCGACATTCTGATCCGGTGGCCGGTCCCTGCCGGCTTCCGATCGAGAACAGACGGCGCCTTCCCGGGCGCCGTCCGTCTATTCTCAAGCGCCCCTCTCTCTCAAGCGCTTTGGTCCACGCCGAGGGTCGATAGCAGGCTCTTCATTCTCTCTGCCGCCAGTTCCGGCCGGTCGAGCACATTGGCTCGGTCGGCGAGGCGGAAGATGTCCGAGTAGTGCAGCACCCCGCGTGCGGACTGCATGCCCGCGGGCATGGTGAAGTGGCGCTGGTGGCCGTTCAGCCAGGCCAGCAAAACGACGCCGGCCTTGTAATACTGTGTCGGCGCCTCGAAGATCTTGCGGGACAGAGGCACGGTCGGCTCGATCACGCCGCGGAAGGTCGCGAGATCACCCTTGGCCAGCGCCGCCAAGGCCTTGGAGGCAGATGGCGCCACCGCATCGAAGATGCCGAGCAGCGCGTGGCTGTACTTCGTGCCGTCGCCTTCGATCAGTTCTGCATAGTTGAAGTCGTCGCCGGTGAAGCAGAGCACCCCTTCGGGCAGGCGATTGCGCAGTGCCACTTCCTTGGTGTTGTCGAGCAGCGAGATCTTGATGCCCTCAACCTTGTCGCGGTTGGCCTCGATGATCGACAGCACCGTATCGAGCGCCTGGTCGAAATTCTCCGAACCCCAGTAGCCCCGAAGCTGCGGATCGAACATGTCGCCAAGCCAGTGCAGCACCACCTTGTGCCTGGTCTGGCCGAGGATGCGGCCATAGACGTGGCGATAGTCGTCGGCGGAACGGGCGACGCGGGCCAGCGCCCGGCTTGCCATCATGATCGTCCTGCCCCCCTCGCCTTCGACGAAACCGACCTGTTCCTCATAGGCGGCGATCACGTCGTCCAGCGATCGCACATCGGCCGGTGCCAGATGATCGGTGCCGGCGCCGCAGGCAAGATCGGCGCCCGGCACCTGCCGCGCTTCGGTAAGAGAGCGGCGGATCAACTGCTGCGCGCCTGCCCAGGGCAGCCCCATGCCGCGCTGGGCCGTGTCCATCGCCTCGGCGATCTTGAAGCCCAGGCCCCAGAGGTGATGGCGAAACGCCATGGTCGCGTCCCAGTCGATCGCCGGATTGCCCCAGGGATCAAGATCCCGGAGCGGATCCGAGACCACATGGGCGGCCGCATAGGCGATGCGGTTGAAGGTCGGTGGCGTCCCGGGCCGCTCGATCGGCGTTCCGGTCAGGCGATACTGTTCAAGCGAGCCGTCTTGGTGCGGCAGCGTCAGGCTTGTCATTGGGGTCGGTTCCTCCGCGGAAGTTTGCCTTGAAATACTTTGGATCGTTCCAAATGGCAAGCGGCTATGTTTTTCGGATGAGACGGTGTGCTTCTTCGGCGATCGGCATAATGTCATTATGTCATTGTTTTTAATAATATTTATAGACGATCTCGCTCAAAAATGTGCGTCCTTCAGGCGTCATGACGTTGCGTTCGGTGTCCCTGGGTGAGAAAAAAGTGATCAGCTAACTCTTGACGTAATTGGAACGTTCCAATTATGAAAGAGAAAAGCAGGCAAGAGAGTTCGGAGGATGCTGTGGTCAAGGAGAGGGTAACGGTCATCGATATTGCGCGCGCCGCCGGCGTGTCGAAGTCGACCGTGTCGCTCGTTCTCCAGGGCAGTTCGCTCGTCAACGAGGCGACGCGCGCCAAGGTGAATGCCGCCATCCGTGATCTCGGCTATGTCTATAACCGCAGCGCCGCCAATCTTCGCCAGGCGAAGTCCAAGATCATCGGCATCGTCGTCAACGACCTGACCAACAGCTTCTTTGCGGAATTGGCTGTCGGCGTCGATACCGTCGTGCAATCGGCCGGCTTCGTTCAGTTCCTCGCCAACACGGGTGAAAAGATCGAGCGGCAGCGCGAAGTGGTGGCCTCGATGCGCGAACACGGCGTTTCCGGGCTAATCGTCTCGCCGGCGCGCGGCACGGAAGCGGCCGACCTTGCGCCGCTGGTTGCGAGCGGCATGCCGGTCGTGCTGGTCGTTCGCGACATTGCCGGCGCCCAAGTTTCTTCACTGACTTCCGACAATCACGCCGGCGCCATGGCTGCCGTCAGGCATTTGATCGAACGCGGCCACCAGCGCATCGCCTTCCTCGGCGGTTTTCCGGATACCGCCGTCTTCGAGGCGCGCATGCGCGGCTATCGCGACGCCCTTATCGAGGCCGGCATTGCGGTTTCCGACGCGCTGATCATCGGTTCGGCGCCGTCGCGTGCCGGCGGTGTGACGGCGGTGGAGCAGGCGATGATGCTCGCCGACCGGCCGACGGCCGCACTTTGCTTCAATGATGCGGTCGCTTTCGGCGTCTGTGATGGCCTGAGGGCCCGGCGCCTAGAGCCGGGTGCCGATTTCGCCGTCATCGGCTTCGACGACGTGATTGAGGCGAAAACCGCCGTGCCGGCACTGACGACGGTTTCCGTCGACCCGCAAGGCATGGGCCAGCGCGCTGCCGAATTGCTTTTGAAGCAGATCAAGGCCGGGAAGGCCGAGCCCGAGGCAATCGTCGGTTCTGTCCGTCTCGTCGTCCGCCAGAGCTGCGGTGCTGCGGTTGAAAGAAAAAGGGAGGCATTGGCATGACGCGGTGGGGTCTGATCGGCGCAAGCACGATTGCGCGTGAATGGGTGATCGGCGCAATCCGCGCCGCTGGAGGCGAGGTTGTCTCCGTCATGAGCACCAGCACCGAGCGCGGTGTGGCTTACGCCGAAGAGAACGGCATCGCCAAGTCGGTGACCTCGGTCGCCGATCTGGTTGGCGATCCCGACGTCGATGCCGTCTATGTCTCGACCACCAACGAGTTGCATCGCGAGCAGACGCTGGCGGCGATTGCCGCCGGCAAGCATGTGCTCTGCGAAAAGCCGCTGGCGATGACGCTCGAGGATGCGCGCGAGATGGTGACGGCGGCGCAGGAGGCGGGCGTCGTGCTTGCCACCAATCACCACCTGCGCAACGCCGCCACCCATCGCGCCATGCGTGATGCGATCGCCGAGGGCAAAATTGGGCGGCCGATTGCCGCGCGCGTTTTCCACGCGGTCTATCTGCCGCCGCATCTGCAGGGCTGGCGACTGGAGCGGCCGGATGCCGGCGGCGGCGTCATCCTCGACATCACAGTGCACGATGCCGATACGCTGCGCTTCATTCTCAATGATGACCCGATCGAAGCGGTTGCCATCAGCCACAGCGCCGGCATGGGCAAGGAAGGCCTGGAAGACGGGGTCATGGGCGTGCTCCACTTCCGCTCCGGCGTCATCGCCCAGTTCCACGATGCCTTTACCGTGCGCTTTGCTGATACGGGTCTCGAAGTGCATGGCACCGAGGGGTCGCTGATCGGCCGCAAGGTCATGACCCAGCGGCCGGTCGGAACCGTGACGCTACGCAATGCCGATGGCGAGACCGAGCTGTCGCTCGACCATCGCAATCTCTACGAAACCGCGCTTTCCGCCTTCCATGCCGCCGTCAGAGGCGAAGGCCGTCCTTCGGCGACAGGCGAAGACGGCGTCTGGTCGTTGGCAACGGGTCTTGCGGTCGTCAAGGCCGCTGCTACCGGCCAGGCCGTGGCGATCGAAACGGGACTTTGAACTGATGTCGATGAACAAGCATATCTCGCCGGCCGAAGCGGCGGCCCTGATCCCGGATGGCGCGGTGGTTTCGGTCTCCTCGTCCAGTGGCCTCGGCTGCCCCGACCTGATGCTGAAGGCGATCGGCGAGCGCTTCGAGACGACCGGCCATCCGCGCGATCTGACGACGCTGCACCCGATTGCCGCCGGCGACATGAGCGGCATCAGGGGCGTTGACTACATCGCCAGGAAAGGCCTGCTGAAAAAAATCATCGGCGGTTCCTATCCTTCCGGCCCGTCGAGTGCAGAGCCGCCGCTGATCTGGCAGATGATCGGCGCTGACGAAGTGGCTGCCTACAACGTGCCCTCCGGCATCCTGTTCGACATGCACCGCGAGGCCGCAGCCAAGCGCCCGGGCGTGATGACCAAGGTCGGCCTCGACACCTTCGTCGATCCGTCGCGCGAAGGCTGCGCCATGAATGCTTCGGCTGCGGCCGAACCTGTCGTGAAAAAGGTCTCGTTCGAGGGCGAGGAGTGGCTCTATTTCAAGGCGATTGCGCCGCAGGTGGCGATCATCCGCGCGACGACGGCCGACGAGCGCGGCAACCTCACCTATGAACACGAGGGCGCCTATCTCGGTGGGCTCGATCAGGCGCTCGCGGCTCGCAACAATGGCGGCATCGTCATTGCCCAGGTCAAGCGCATCACCAAGGAAGGTTCGCTGAAGCCGCACGACGTGCGGGTGCCGGGCGTGCTGGTGGATTACGTCGTCGTCGATCCCGACCAGAAGCAGACAACCCAGACGCTCTACGATCCGGCGATCTCCGGCGAGATCTTCCGGCCGCTCGACAGCTTCCGGGTGCCAGAATTCAATATCCAGAAGGTGATTGCCCGCCGCGTGGCGCAGGAGCTGCAGGCCGGCAGCGCCGTCAATCTGGGCTTCGGCATTTCGGCCAACGTGCCGCGCATCCTGCTCGAAGAAGGGCTGCATGGTGCGGTCACCTGGGTGATCGAGCAGGGCGCCGTCGGCGGCGTGCCGCTGCTCGACTTTGCCTTCGGCTGCGCTTCCAACGCCGATGCCTTCATGCCCTCGCCCTATCAGTTCACTTATTTCCAGGGCGCCGGCTTCGACGCCTCGCTGCTTTCCTTCCTCGAGATCGACCGCAACGGCTCGGTCAATGTCTCGAAGCTCTCCTTCCGTCCGCATGTGACGGCCGGTGCCGGCGGCTTCGTCGACATCACCGCGCGGGCAAAGAAGATCGTCTTCTCCGGCATGTTCAATGCCGGTGCCAAGCTTTCGATCGCCGATGGCAAGCTGGTGATCGAGAAGGAAGGCAAGCTCAAGAAGCTGGTCAACGAAGTCGAGCACGTCACCTTCTCGGGCCGTCGCGGCATCGAGCAGGGCCAGGACATCACGTATGTGACCGAACGCTGCGTGATGAAGCTGACGCCTGAGGGCGTCATGCTCGCGGAGATCGCGCCCGGCGTCGATCTTCAGGCCCATGTTCTCGACCAGTCGGAATTCCCGCTGATCGTTTCCGACAGGCTGAAGACCATGGACGCGACGCTTTTTGCGGAAGCGCTGATCGGATTGGAACTGCCGAAGAAGCCGGTGCGCCGGATTGGGGGAGGCGACCGTGGCTGAAGGCCGTATCCGCATCGAGGTCGATGGACCGATCGCGACCATGACGGTTGACCGTCCGGACAAGCTCAATGCCTTCGACATCGACATGCTGAAGGCGCTGGCATCCGCCTGCGATACGGTCGAGGCCGACCGCAATGTGCGTGTCGTCATCCTCACCGGCGAGGGCAAAGCTTTTTCGGCCGGCGGCGACATCAAGGCCTGGGGCGGCATGGATCCGCCTGCCTTCGGGCATGACTGGGTGCGCTTCGGTCATCGTGTGTTCGAGCGCCTGGCGACGCTGCGCATGCCTGTCATCGCGGCCCTCAACGGCCACGCGCTTGGCGGCGGGCTGGAGCTAGCGGCGGCCGCCGATGTCCGTCTGGCGGAAGTGCAGATCAAGATCGGCCTGCCGGAGACGAGCCTCGGCATGGTGCCCGGCTGGTCGGGCACGCAGCGTCTCGTCTCTCGCTTTGGCGCCCAGATTATCAGGCGCATGGTGCTTGGCGGCGAGATGTTCACCGCCGAGGCGGCTCTCAGGGAAGGCCTGGTCGATGCCGTCGTCGAGACCGGCACGGTGCTGACCGCTGCCCGTGACTATGCGGCGCGCGTCGCCAAGCGCGGACCTGCGGCGCTCGAAATTTCGAAACTGATGCTCGCTTCGGCAAATGGCGAAGACAACGGATCCGCGGTCGAAGCGCTCGGCTCGATCCTCGTCGCCAAGACCGGCGACCTCAAGGAAGGTGTCGCCGCGTTCTCGCAGAAGCGTGAAGCCCAATTCAAGGGAGAATGGTAATGACCGTGCTCGTGAAACCCAAGGCGCTCGGCGATCATAAGGTCCGCGCCTTCCAGATGCTGATCGACGGCAAATGGGTGGACAGTGCCGAAGGGCGCACAATCGAGCGTGTGGCTCCCGGTCATGGTGTGGTCGTCAGCCGCTATCAGGCGGGCACCAAGGCCGACGCCGAAAAGGCGATTGCTGCTGCCCGCCGCGCTTTCGATGAAGGCACCTGGCCGCGCATGACCGCATCGCAGCGCTCGCTGGTGCTGCTGCGCGCCGCTGACATCATTGCCGAGCGTGCTGATGAACTCGCCTATCTCGATGCGATCGAATCCGGCAAGCCGATCAGCCAAGCCAAGGGCGAACTCGGCGGTGCCGCCGATATCTGGCGTTACGCCGCAGCTCTCGCCCGCGATCTGCATGGCGAAAGCTACAACACGCTCGGTGACGGCACGCTTGGCGTCGTGCTGCGCGAGGCGATCGGTGTCGTCTCGATCATCACGCCCTGGAACTTCCCGTTCCTGATCGTCAGCCAGAAGCTTCCTTTTGCGCTTGCGGCGGGCTGCACCACTGTCGTCAAGCCGTCGGAACTGACCTCGGCCTCGACTCTGCTGCTCGGTGAAATCCTGGAAGCAGCCGGTGTGCCCGCCGGTGTCGTCAACATCATCACCGGCACGGGGCCGGAGGTCGGCGCGCCGATGACGACGCATCCGGATGTCGACATGGTGTCCTTTACCGGCTCGACCGGCGTCGGCCGCCTGACCATGGCCAATGCCGCCCAAACCCTGAAGAAGGTGTCGCTCGAACTCGGCGGCAAGAACCCGCAGATCGTCTTCCCGGACGCCAATCTCGACGAATTCATCGATGCCGCCGTGTTCGGCGCCTATTTCAATGCCGGCGAATGCTGCAATGCCGGCTCGCGGCTGATCCTGCATCGCGATATCGCCGACGAGGTCACGCGCCGCATCGCCGAGCTCTCGGCCAAGGTGAAGGTCGGCGATCCGCTCGACCCGGAAACACAGGTCGGCGCGATCATCACGCCGCAGCATCTGGAAAAGATCGCCGGCTATGTTTCTGCCGCTTCCAAGGACGGTGCAGCGGTCGCCCATGGCGGCACGGCGCTCGATCTGGGCATGGGCCAGTTCATGGAGCCGACGATCCTTTCGGCCGTGCGACCGGACATGGCGGTGGCGCGCGAGGAAGT
>NZ_JAEPRP010000083.1:0-20566 GCF_016652895.1 Ensifer sp. SSB1 | reverse complement strand
TCGGTGTTGACCTTCGAAACGACCGAGGAGGCGATCCGCATCGCCAATGCGATCGACTACGGCCTTTCGGCCGGCGTCTGGAGCCGCGACTTCGACACCTGCCTGACGATCGGCCGCCGTGTGCGCGCCGGGACCATCTGGATGAACACCTTCATGGATGGTGCGTCCGAACTGCCCTTCGGCGGTTATCGCCAGTCCGGCCTCGGCCGTGAACTCGGCCGGCATTCGGTCGAGGATTACACCGAGACCAAGACGCTCAACATGCATATGGGGCCGCGCACCGGCTGGTGGATGCCGCGCCAAGGCTGAAACAGGGGAGGAGAGGACATGCGGACGATGGGGGGAGCAATAGGGCAGGAGGCAGCGTCACGCGACGCCGCCTTGCGTGCCGTGTTCGCCCGCTCAGCCGGCCGTGCCGAAGCTCGATGGGATTTGCGGACAGAGAAGCAGTTGCAGCTTGCTGACGTCGCTCTCGCCGCCGATCTTCTGCAGGAGCACCCGGCCCATGTCTTCGCCGGTCACCGTCAGGTCTTCGTAGATCGTCTCGACCTGCGGCTGAATGGCGCTCAACAGATGCGAGGTCTGTTTGGCGATGATGTCGTACTCACGTCCGAGTGTCAGCCCGCAGTCACTCATGCCGGTGATGGTCGCCAGCGCGCAGACTTCGCCGCCGCACATGAAACTGTCAGGCGGATCGGGCTCGGCATAGCGCTGGCGGATACGGTCGCGGATAGCGCCGGCGGGGCTGTCGAGGTCGATGCCGGTGAGGATCTCGTAGGCGCAGCCGGCCTCGCGCACGGCGGTCATGAAGCCGTGCTGCAGATGGCCGGCAAAGGTGAAATCGGTGGGGCCGCTGATCAGCGCGGGCTTGCGCCTGCCCTTGGCGATCAGGCGCTTCGTCGCCTGGTAGGAGAAGGTGAAGTTGTCGTAGTCGACATAGGGATGTGGGGTGGAAAGCTCCGTGCGCCCATGCGTGACGAAGGGAAAGCCGAGATCGGACAGCAGCCGGACGCGGGGGTCGAGCGGTTCCGTGCGCGAGAAGATCAGCCCATCGGCCATCGCGTTGCGGGTGATGTAATTGACCGCTTCGACATTGGTCGAGTTCAGGAAGTTCGGCATGACGATCAGGTGGTAGGCGGTGCCCTGCAGCGCTTTGGCGATGCCGCTCATGATCGACGTGCCGTAGCCGAGGATTTCTTCGTGCGGATCGAGCAACACACCGATGACATTGGTGCGGCCGGTCTTCAGGCGCTGGGCGGCTCGGTCGGGCGAATAGCCGATCTCGTCGGCGACCTCACGCACCCGCTTGCGGGTTTCGATGGAGATCTGCGGCGCTTCGGAGAGCGCGCGCGAAACGGTGGTGACCGCAAGGCCGGTGATTTCCGCGATCGTGCGAAGGGTCGGCTTGCCGCGCTTGGCGGTGGAGCCACCGTCTTCGTGGTGGGCGGGCTTGGAGGGATCGGCCAATGCTAGTCATCCTGAGAGCGGGTGAGAGCGGGTTTTGTAACGTGGTGCGAACGCTTAGGCAATCGAATCATGAAAACGTTTTAAATCTCGCATTGCGGCATGATTTGCTGCACTGCAAAAGCTAACGTGTGCTATATAATTCAGTAAATTCAAACGGTTCCGAAGGTGCTAAAATACAAAATGGCGGAATGCTTGACTTGCTGAATTTATAACGTTTTAAATGGCCAGCCGCTGGCTAGAGCGGCGCGAATTCCGGGGTGGAAGGAGGTTCCACTTCGAAAACTTGCAAACGGGAGGATAACGATGCGCAAGTTGATGACGACGACGGCCGTTGTGGCGCTGATGATGGCGGCCACCGCCGCGCGCGCAGCCGAAAACGTGGAAGTTCTGCACTGGTGGACGTCCGGTGGCGAAGCAGCCGCGCTCGACGTTCTGAAGAAGGACCTGGAAAGCAAGGGCATCACCTGGACCGACATGCCGGTCGCCGGCGGTGGCGGTACGGAAGCCATGACCGTGCTTCGCGCTCGCGTCACCGCGGGTAACGCTCCGACCGCCGTGCAGATGCTCGGCTTCGACATTCTCGACTGGGCCAAGGAAGGCGCACTCGGCAACCTCGACGAGACCGCTTCCAAGGAAGGCTGGGACAAGGTGATCCCGACGGCCCTGCAGCAGTTCTCGAAGTATGACGGCCATTGGATCGCAGCGCCGGTCAACGTGCACTCGACCAACTGGGTCTGGATCAACAAGGCAGCGCTCGACAAGGCTGGCGGCAAGGAGCCGACCAACTGGGACGAACTGGTTGCCTTGCTCGACAACTTCAAGGCTCAAGGGATCACCCCGATCGCCCATGGCGGCCAGCCCTGGCAGGATGCGACGATCTTCGACGCCGTGGTACTTTCGCTCGGCACGGACTTCTACAAGCAGGCCTTCATCGACCTCGACCCTGCAGCGCTCGGTGGCGACAAGATGAAGGAAGCCTTCGATCGCATGACGAAGCTGCGCTCCTATGTCGACGACAACTTCTCGGGCCGCGACTGGAACCTCGCTTCCGCCATGGTCATCGAGAACAAGGCCGGTCTGCAGTTCATGGGCGACTGGGCGAAGGGCGAATTCCTGAAGGCCAAGAAGGTGCCGGGCACCGACTTCGTCTGCATGCGCTTCCCGGGCACGCAAGGGTCCGTCACCTTCAACTCCGACCAGTTTGCGATGTTCAAGGTCGCCGACGACAAGGTTCCGGCTCAGCTCGCCATGGCTTCGGCGATCGAAAGCCCGACCTTCCAGTCGGCATTCAACGTCGTCAAGGGCTCGGTCCCGGCCCGCACCGACGTTCCTGACACGGCCTTCGACGCTTGCGGCAAGAAGGGCATCAAGGACTTGGCCGAAGCCAACAGCAACGGCAAGCTCTTCGGCTCCATGGCCCATGGCCATGCAAACCCGGCTGCCGTCAAGAACGCGATCTACGACGTCGTGACGCGTGAGTTCAACGGCGAACTGACGTCCGAAGAGGCCGTCAAGGAACTGGTCTCGGCCGTCGAGGCCGCGAAGTAACGGGCCCGTTCCGGGGCGCGTACTGCATAATTCCTTAAATCCGCATTGGATTTGAGGACAATATTATTCAGCAACTTAAGTGTTGCAGCGACCTTAGCGCGTCTTGAGAGACGCGTGGCGCTGCCAGGCGCCCCGGACACCCATTCCGACATGCAAGCGCCGTCGAACCGCCGTGGCCAATGGGACGCGGGGAAGGGCGCTTTGATACCCAGAACCTCGCGCGGATGCCGATATAGGGGATTTCCCGACGGCCGCGCCAGAAGTGGTGAACGTTCATGGATAGCCGCAGTCGTCTGCAGGACCTGATACCGAAGCTGGTCCTTGCCCCGAGCTTCCTTATCGTCCTGATCTTTGTCTATGGTTTCATTGCCTATACCGGCTTTCTGTCGATGACGGACAGCAAGATGCTGCCGTCCTACAATTTCGTCGGTTTGAGCAATTATGCGAAGCTGTGGGCGCTGCCGCACTGGTGGCGGGCGGTGAGCAACCTGGCGATCTTCGCCGCGCTCTATATCGCCATCTGCTCCGTGCTTGGCCTCGGCTTGGCGATCCTGCTCGACCAGAAGATCCGCGCGGAAGGTTTCCTGCGGCCGATCTATCTCTATCCGATGGCGCTTTCCTTCATCGTTACGGGTACGGCCTGGAAGTGGTTCCTCGATCCCGGCATCGGGCTTGAGAACACCATGCACCTCTGGGGCTGGGAGAGCTTCTCGTTCAACTGGATCAAGGACCGCAACTACGCGATCTATTGCGTCGTCATCGCCGCCGTCTGGCAATCGACCGGCTTCATCATGGCGATGTTCCTGGCCGGCCTTCGCGGCGTCGACAACGAGATCATCAAGGCGGCCCAGATCGACGGCGCCAAGACCTCGACGATCTATCGCCGGATCATCATTCCATTGATGCGGCCGGTGTTCCTATCGGCCTTCGTGGTGCTCGCGCATCTGGCGATCAAGGCCTACGACCTGATCATCGCGCTCACCGGCGGCGGCCCGGGCCAGGCGACCGAACTGCCGGCGACATTCATGTATTCCTACACCTTCACCCGCAACCAGATGGGCATCGGCGCGTCCTCGGCGATCATCATGCTGGTGATGATCTTCTCGATCATCGTGCCCTATCTCTATTCCGAAATCCGGGGAGCAAAACGCTGATGAGCGCTCCGAGCCCAGACAACATCATATCGCACAACCGCCTCACCCGCGCGTTGATCTATACCGCGCTGATCCTCTTTGCGCTCTATTCGCTGCTGCCGCTCTACGTGATGCTGGTGAACTCGGTGAAGCCGCTCGACGAGATCCGCCAGGGCGGCATGCTCAACCTGCCGCAGACCTTTACGATCGAGCCCTGGCTTCAGGCCTGGTCGACGGCGCAGATCGGCGTGCAGCCAACCGGCCTCAAACCCTTCTTCATCAACTCGATCCTGATGGTCGTTCCGGCCGTGGCGATCTCGACGATCATCGGCGCACTCAACGGCTACGTGCTGACGAAGTGGCGCTTTCCGGGTGCCAACATCTTCTTCGGCATGCTGCTTCTCTCGTGCTTCATCCCGTTCCAGATCGTGCTCATCCCGATGGCGCGCATCCTTGGCATCTTTGGGATTGCCGGTTCGATCTGGGGCCTGATCTTCGTCCATGTGATCTACGGCATCGGCTTCACGACGCTCTACTTCCGCAACTACTACGAGGCCTTCCCGACCGAACTGGTGCGTGCAGCGCAGATCGACGGCGCCAGCTTCTTCCAGATCTTCTGGCGCATCCTCTTGCCGTCGTCGGGTCCGATCATCGTCGTCTCGGTCATCTGGCAGTTCACCAACATCTGGAACGACTTCCTGTTCGGAGCGTCCTTCTCCGGCCCCTATTCGACGCCGATGACGGTTGCCCTCAACAACCTCGTTTCGTCCTCGACAGGCGTCAAGGAATACAATGTTCACTTCGCGGGCGCGATCCTCGCCGCCCTGCCAACGCTCATCGTCTATATCGTGTCCGGTCGCTACTTCGTTCGCGGCCTGATGTCGGGCGCCGTGAAAGGATAAGCTCATGTCTTTCTTGAAAATCAGCAACCTGCGCAAATCCTATGGCTCGCTCGAGATCCTGAAGGACATCAATCTGGAGATCGAAAAGGGCGGTTTCCTCGTGCTCGTCGGTCCGTCCGGCTGCGGCAAGTCCACGCTTCTCAACACCATCGCCGGTCTTGAGCCGATCACGTCAGGCGAGATTGCCATCAACGGCCGCTCGGTTGCCGATCTGCATCCGTCGAAGCGCGATATCGCCATGGTGTTCCAGTCCTACGCGCTCTATCCGAACATGACGGTCGCCGGAAACATCGCCTTCGGCATGGAAATCCGCGGCGTGCCGAAGGAGGAGCGCGAAAAGGCGATCAAGCAGGTCTCGGAAATGCTGCAGATCGGGCATCTGCTCGACCGCAAGCCGAGTCAGCTCTCCGGCGGCCAGCGCCAACGCGTCGCCATGGGCCGTGCACTCGTGCGCAACCCGCAGGTCTTCCTGTTCGACGAGCCGCTCTCCAACCTTGATGCCAAGTTGCGCGTCGACATGCGCACGGAAATCAAGCGGCTGCACAACCGCATGAAGACGACGATCGTCTACGTCACCCACGACCAGATCGAAGCGATGACGCTGGCGACCAAGATCGCGGTCCTCAAGGATGGCGTGCTTCAGCAGTTCGGAACACCGGCCGAGATCTACAACAACCCGGCCAACATGTTCGTCGCCGACTTCATGGGGTCGCCGGCGATGAACCTTCTGACCGCACGGATCGAAAAGAGTGGCGCTGACATTGCCGTCACGCTGGCACGCCCCAATTCCGAACCGCTGAAGCTTGCGGTGCCGCAGGCCAATGGCGCGCTTTCGGCCTATGCCGGCAAGGACGTGATCTTCGGCATCCGTCCGGAAGCGCTGACCGATCCTGACGGCGCCGACCGCAATGCGAAGGTGGTCGCCGAGGGCGAATGCCTGATCGAGGTGGTGGAGCCGGCCGGCTCCGATACCTTTGCGGTCACCCGTCTCGGCGGCAAGGAAATCGTTGCGCGGCTCAGGGCCGACGCTCGCATCGCGCCCGGCCAGACGTCGCGGCTTGCCTTCAACCTCGACAAGGCGGTGTTCTTCGACCCGCAGAGCCAGCAGCGGATCGCGTAACGAACGATGCAGGAGCAGCCGGACATCGTCATCATCGGCTCGGGGATCGGCGGCTCCACGCTTGCGGCGGGGCTCGCCGGCTCCGGCGTCCGCATCACCATCCTTGAGCGCGGCGAGCGCCTGCCCGATACACCGGAGGCGCGCAGCTACAGTTCGATCTTCGTCAAGGGACACTTCCGGCCAAAGGAGATGTGGCGCGAGCCTGATGGCACCGAGTTCAATCCGGGAAACTTCTATTTCGTCGGCGGCAATTCCAAGCTCTTCGGTGCGGTGCTCCTGCGCTACCGTGCCGAGGATTTTACCGAGATGCAGCATCTCGGCGGCGTTTCACCGGCGTGGCCTTTCCCTTACGAGGAGCTGGAGCCGTGGTACGGCAAGGCCGAGCAGCTGTTCGAAGTGCGCGGAGAGTTGGGCGACGACCCGACCGAGCCGTTCCACAGCGCTTCCTACCCACATGGCCCGGTGCCTGACGAGCCGGCCATTGCCCGCGCCCGCGCCGAGTTGAAGGCGCAGGGATTACATCCGGCAACGCTGCCGCTCGGCGTCGACATCGATACCTGGCTGGCCGGCGGGCGCACGCCTTGGGACGGGTTCCCGAATACCGGCAACGGCAAGAGGGATGCCGAGACCGCATCGCTCGCTTTCGCACTGACGGACCCCAATATCGAGCTCATCACCTCGGCGCATGTCGACACGCTGGAGGCGGGGCCTGGCGGCCGGATCGAGGCGATCCACTACACCCACAGGGGCGAGAAGAAGAAGCTGTCGCCGAAACTGGTGATCCTGTCGGCGGGCGCGATCAACTCGGCTGCGATCCTCTTGCGCTCCGGCGACGGCAAGGGACTGGCGAACGCCTCCGACCAGGTCGGTCGCAACTTCATGAACCACAATTGCAGCGCCATGCTGGCGATCAATCCGTTCAAGCGCAACGACAGTGTCTATCAGAAGACGCTGATGCTGAACGACTACTACCTGACCGGTGGTCGGGACGGTCTGCCGCTTGGCAACGTCCAGCTTCTCGGCAAGATCAACGGCGATATCCTGAAAGCCAATGCGCCCGTCTGGGGCCCGCGCTTCGCCTTCGACTTCATGGCCGGGCATGCGGTCGACTGGTACATGATGACGGAGGACCTGCCGAACCCGGAAAGCCGCATCATGGTCGATGGCAAGGGCATCATCATGCAATGGCGGCGCTCGAATATGGAGGCGCTGTCCGCGCTCGAAGCGAAAATGCGCGCGCACTTCAAGGCGGCAGGTTACCCGATCGTGCTCTCTCAGCCCTTCGACAAGCGCACGCCGTCACACCAGTGCGGAACGGTGCGGATGGGCAAAGACCCGAAGGACGCGCCGCTCGATGTTTACTGCCGCGCCTTCGACCACCCGAACCTTTTCGTCGTCGACGCCGGCTTCCTGCCGACATCCGCTGCCGTCAATCCGGCGCTGACAATCGCCGCCCAGGCGCTCAGGGTCGCCGATCATATCGCCACTGGGGAGTTCCGATCATGACGCCATCGAAGCGTCCCGTCGCCATCGTCACCGGCGGCCGCCGCGGCATCGGCCTCGGCGTTGCCCGCGCGCTCGCCCGCGAAGGCTTCGACATCGCGATCACCGGCCTCGGGACGGCAGATGCGACGACCACCCAGACGCTATCGGAACTTTCCGGCGACCACGGACGGGCCATCTACATCGAGGCGAATCTGGCCGATGTCAGCGGCCATGCGGCGACCGTCGAGCGGGTCCGCGCCGAGCTCGGTCCAATCCGCTGCCTCGTCAACAACGCCGGCATCGCCTCCGTGGTCCGTGGCGATTTCCTCGATCTGTTACCCGAAAATTTCGACACGATCGTCGCCACCAACCTGCGCGGTACGGTGTTCTTTACCCAGGCCGTACTCGTCTCGATGCTGACCGATCCGGCTGATGCGGCGCCGCGGTCGATCATCAACATCACCTCGGTTTCGGCGACCATGACCTCGCCCGAGCGTCTCGACTATTGCGTGACCAAGGCCGGCCTTGCCGCCTTCAGCCAGGGGCTGGCTTTACGGCTTGCCAATACCGGCATTTCGGTGTTCGAGATCCGGCCGGGCATCATCCGTTCCGACATGACCGCCGGCGTCTCGGCGAAATACGATGCCCTGATCGATGGCGGGCTGGTGCCGATGCGGCGCTGGGGCGAGCCGGACGATATCGGCAACATGGTGGCCGGTCTCGCCGGTGGCAGATTCGGTTTTGCCACGGGCTCGGTCATCCAGGCGGATGGCGGCCTTTCGATCGGTCGGCTCTAGGAATACCGCGAAGGAAATTGCGGCTCGCCAAAACGAGCTAGTTTGAATTGAACACGTCGAAAATTTGGAACGTTCCAAATGGCGGCGGCGGAGGGAACACAGGGAATGAGCTACGACTACATCATCACTGGCGCCGGCCCGGCCGGCTGCGTTCTCGCCAATCGCCTCTCCGAGGATTCATCGGTTCGCGTCCTGCTGCTGGAAGCCGGCGGCGGCGACTGGAACCCGCTGTTTCACATGCCGGCGGGCTTTGCCAAGATGACCAAGGGTGTCGCAAGCTGGGGCTGGCACACGGTGCCGCAGAAGCACATGAAGGGCAGGGTGCTGCGCTATACCCAGGCCAAGGTGATCGGCGGCGGCTCGTCGATCAACGCGCAGCTCTATACCCGCGGCAATGCTGCCGACTACGACCTCTGGGCTTCCGAGGATGGCTGCAGCGGTTGGGACTATCGCAGTGTGCTTCCCTATTTCAAACGCTCGGAAGACAACCAGCGCTTTGCCGATGACTACCACGCCTATGGCGGGCCGCTCGGCGTCTCGATGCCCACGGCGGCGCTGCCGATCTGCGACGCCTATATCCGCGCCGGCCAGGAACTCGGCATTCCCTATAATCACGATTTCAACGGCCGCCAGCAGGCGGGCGTCGGCTTCTACCAGCTCACCCAGCGCAACCGCCGCCGGTCGAGCGCGTCGCTCGCCTATCTCTCGCCGATCAAGGATCGCCGCAACCTGACGGTTCGCACCGGCGCGCGCGTGGCGCGGATCGTGCTTGAAGGCACCCGCGCCGTCGGCGTCGAAGTTGTCACAGCCACGGGCGGTGAGATCATCCGGGCCGAGCGGGAAGTGCTCGTTTCCTCCGGCGCCATCGGTTCGCCGAAGCTGCTTTTGCAGTCCGGCATCGGGCCTGCTGATCACCTGAAATCGGTGGGCGTCTCGGTGAAACATGACTTGCCCGGCGTTGGCGGCAATTTGCAGGATCACCTCGATCTCTTCGTCATCTCCGAATGCACCGGCGATCACACCTATGATGGCGTCGCGAAACTCCATCGTACGCTATGGGCCGGCCTGCAATATGTGCTGTTCCGCTCGGGCCCGGTCGCGTCCTCTTTGTTTGAGACCGGCGGCTTCTGGTATGCCGATCCGAACGCCCGGTCGCCGGATATCCAGTTCCATCTCGGTCTCGGCTCCGGCATCGAGGCGGGCGTCGAAAAGCTGAAGAATGCGGGCGTGACGCTGAATTCCGCCTATCTGCACCCCCGCTCGCGCGGAACCGTGCGGCTTTCCTCGTCCGATCCGGCGGCGGCGCCGCTGATCGACCCGAATTACTGGGAGGATCCGCACGACCGCAAGATGTCGATCGAGGGCTTGAAGATCGCCCGCGAGATCATGCAGCAGGCCGCACTCAAGCCTTTCGTGATGGCCGAACGTTTGCCAGGCAATTCGGTCATGAGCGACGAGCAGTTCTTCGAATACGGCTGCGCCAACGCCAAGACCGATCATCACCCTGTCGGTACCTGCAAGATGGGCACGGATTCCGCGGCGGTCGTTGGCCTCGATCTCAAGGTGCACGGCCTCGAAGGCCTGCGCGTCTGCGACAGCTCGGTGATGCCACGTGTTCCCTCTTGCAACACCAATGGGCCGACGATCATGATGGGGGAAAAGGGCGCCGACATCATCCGCGAGCGCCAGCCCCTGCCGCCGGCGATCTTCGCCCACGAACGTAACGACAGCCGCCCGCGCGCCCGCGCCGATATCCGTTGAGGTTCCCCATGATCCGCCATTGCGTCTTCATCCGCTTCCGCCCCGAAGTCTCCAGCGAGGAGAAGGCGGTAATCTTCGGGGAGATTGCCGCGCTGAAGTCCCGGCTGCCGGGATTCCTTGCCGCCCATATCGGCGCCAATGTCAGCCCGGAGGAGGGCATGGACAAGGGGTTTGCCGAAGGCTTCATCGTCGACTTCACCGACGCGGCGGCGCGCGACGCCTATCTGGAGGACGAGGAGCATCGCAAGACTGGCGCCAAGATCGTCGCGACAGCCGAAGGCGGCATCGCTGGCATTTTCGTCTACGACATCGAAATTGCTGGCTGAGTGGCAGTGATGATCGAAGCGCACCCCTTCCTGACAGAGCTCTTCGCGGCTGCCGTGCGGGCGGCCGATCCCTATGAGGCGATCAAGGCGCATCTGCCCGAGCCGCCGAAGGGGCGGACCGTGGTTGTTGGCGCCGGCAAGGCGGCAAGCCAGATGGCGGTCGCCTTCGAGCAGCTCTGGAAGCATCCCTTCAGCGGTACGGTCGTGGCCCGGCACGGACCGGTCGAGCGCTGCGAGACGATCACAGTGCTGCAATCGGCCCATCCCGTGCCGGATGAGGCGGGGCTTGCCGCCTCGGATGCCTTGCTGAAGGCCGTGGCCAATTTGACGGCGGACGATCTGATCATCGCGCTGATTTCCGGTGGCGGCTCGGCCCTGCTGCCGGCGCCGCCCGAGGGCCTGACGCTCGCCGACGAGATCGCCGTCAACAAGGCGCTGCTTGCCTCGGGCGCGCCGATCTCGGCCATGAACGTCGTTCGAAAGCACGTGTCGCGGATCAAGGGTGGGCGGCTCGCTGCAGCGGCCGCACCAGCCCGTGTGGTCAGCCTCGTGGTGTCCGACGTACCGGGCGACAATCCCGCCTTCGTCGCCTCGGGGCCGACCGTTCCGGATCGCAGTACGGCGGTGGAGGCGCTCGAAATTGTCGATCGCTACCACATGGAATTGCCGGATGCCGTCATAGCCCATCTACGCTCGGAGGCGGCTGCGGCACCTGCTCCCGACGATCCGCGATTTGCCGGACATGAGTGCCACGTCATCGCCTCGGCAAGCGTCTCATTGGAAGCAGCCGCGGCCAAGGCGCGGGAACTGGGCATCGAGGCGCACATCCTCTCGGATGCGATTGAAGGGGAGGCGCGCGATATCGGCCGCATGCATGCGGCGTTGGCGCGCGAAGTGGCGCTCAGAAACCGCCCCTTCGACAAGCCGGTGGTGCTGCTTTCCGGGGGCGAGACGACCGTGACGATCTCAGGCAAGGATTACGGCAAGGGCGGGCGCAACAGCGAATTCCTGCTGTCTCTGGCACTCGACATCGATGGTGTTGCGGGCATCGATGCGCTTGCCGCCGATACGGATGGCATCGATGGTTCGGAAGACAATGCGGGGGCCTTTGCTGATGGGGAGAGCATGACCCGCATGCGGGCGGCTGGTATCGATCCGCGTTTGCATCTCGCCCGTCACGATGCCTGGACGGCCTTTGACGCGAGCGGGGATCTCTTCGTGCCGGGTCCAACCGGAACCAACGTCAATGATTTCCGGGCGTTGCTGATCCGTTAGCACGCCGGTTGCCCTCGCAGGGACCTTAGCCGGATTCGGTTCCGCGCTCGACATGCAAACGCCGCCGCCGAGATCTTCGGCGACGGCGTTGTTTTTGACAGTGTCTCTTGGACCTACTTGGCGCGCTTCAGTGCGTCGCCGAGGATCGAGACGATCTCGCCGAAATGCTTATCTTCGGCGATCAGCGGCGGCGAGAAGGCTATGATGTCGCCGGTGACGCGGATCAGCAGGCCCTTCTCGAAGCAATCGACGAAGACGTCATAGGCGCGGGCGCCGATTGCGCCGTCACGCGACTGCAGCTCGATGCCGGCGATCAGGCCGATCGTGCGGATGTCGATGACATAAGGCAGACCCTCCAGCGAATGCATGGCGTCGTGCCAGGCGTCCTGAAGTTCGACGGCGCGGGTCATCAGGCCCTCGTCGCGGTAGATGTCGAGTGTTGCGATACCGGCGGCGCAGGCGGCCGGGTGGCCGGAATAGGTGTAGCCGTGGAAGAGCTCGATGGCGTTTTCGGGCCCATGCATCAGAGCATCGTGGACCTTGCGGCTGGCAAAGACCGCGCCCATCGGGATGGCACCGTTGGTCAGGCCCTTGGCGGTCGTGACCAGGTCCGGCGTAACGCCGAAGAAGTCGGTGGCGAAGGCCGCGCCCAGACGGCCGAAGCCGGTGATGACTTCATCGAAGATCAGCAGAATGCCGTGCTTGTCGCAGATGGCGCGCAGGCGCTCCAGATATCCCTTCGGCGGAATCAGCACACCGGTCGAGCCGGCGACCGGCTCGACGATGCAGGCGGCAATGGTTTCGGCGCCATGCAGCGCCACCAGCCGCTCGAGATCGTCGGCAAGCTCGGCGCCATGCTCCGGCTGGCCCTTGACGAAGGCGTTCTTGGCGGGGTCATGCGTGTGGCGCAGATGGTCGGAGCCGGGGAGCTGCGGGAAGACGCGACGGTTGTTGAGGATGCCGCCGACCGAAATGCCGCCGAAACCGACACCGTGATAGCCGCGCTCGCGGCCGATGAGGCGCGTGCGGGTGCCCTGGCCGATCGCGCGCTGATAGGCGATAGCCATTTTCAGGGCGGTGTCGACCGATTCCGAGCCGGAGCCGGTGAAGAAGACGCGGTCGAGCTTCTGTCCCTCCGGGCCTGGCGCGATTTCGGCGAGGCGTTCGGCGAAGTCGAAGGCGATCGGATGGCCCATCTGGAAGGAGGGGGCAAAATCCATCGTCGAAAGCTGGCGTTCGACGGCAGAGGCGATCTGCCGGCGGCCATGGCCGGCGTTCACACACCAGAGCCCGGCGGTGCCGTCGAGGATCGTGCGGCCATCGGTGCTGGTGTAGTGCATGCCCTCGGCCGAGGCGAGCAGGCGCGGCGCCTGCTTGAACTGCCGGTTGGCTGTAAACGGCATCCAATAGCTATCGAGAACGGGGGCGTTGGGTTTGGTGTGCTGGTTCATGGCATCCTCCTGAGTTCGGCGATTGACGCCATGATTTGATTTGCCAAACAAGTCCTTTTCTGCTGTCAGTTAACTCATTGAAATTTATTGTACCGTTGTAGCGTGTTTGCGCTATTTCGAACAACCTGAACACCAAGGTTCGGATCACATGACCGTCGATATCGGAAACCGGCTTCGTCATCTCCGCCTGATGCACAATCTGTCGCAACGGGAACTCGCCAAGCGCGCCGGCGTCACCAATTCGACGATCTCGCTGATCGAGTCGAACGCCTCCAATCCTTCCGTCGGTGCGCTGAAGCGTATTCTCGACGGCATTCCGATCGGGCTTGCGGAGTTCTTCTCCTTCGAGCCGGAACGGCCGCGCAAGGCGTTCTATGCGGCGGAGGAGTTGGTGGAGATCGGCAAGGGTCCGATTTCCTATCGCCAGATCGGCGAGAATCTGTTTGGCCGCAGCCTGCAGATCCTGAAGGAGTGCTACCAGCCTGGTGCCGATACCGGGAAGGTGCCGCTGGTGCATGACGGCGAGGAGGGGGGGATCGTGCTTTCCGGGCGCATTGAGGTCACCGTCGATGACGAGCGGCGGATTCTCAGGCCGGGGGATGCTTATTATTTCGAAAGCCGTAGGCCGCATCGCTTCCGATGTGTGGGGCCGGTGCCTTGCGAAGTGATCAGCGCCTGTACGCCGCCGACGTTTTGAGGAAGCGGAAATTCGGGGCTGCCCCTCATCCCGCTGCCCCGCGACCTTCTGCCCGCAGGCGGGGCGAAGGGACATGCGGCTCGTTCTCAGTCCCTCTCAAGATTTCTTGGGAGGCGGAGCTGTTCCGTTCCCTGCGGAGCGAAGCCCGAAGACTTCTCATTGCACATGGAAAGGATCGTTGTGGCGGTCTCGACGCAGTCCCTCTCCCCGCGGGCGGGGAGAGGGCTAGAGTGAGGGGGCAATCCTGAACCGGAGTGCCCTGCAATTACCCGACTATGAAAGCCGCGCGCAGGCGTCGGCGATACGCTTCAGCGCTTCCTTCAGTTCCGATTCCGACGTTGCGTAGGAGATGCGGAAGAACGGCGAGAGACCGAAGGCCGAACCCGGAACGACGGCGACGTGGGCGTCGTCGAGCAGGTAGGCGCAGAAGTCCGTGTCGGTCTCGATCTTCTTGCCAGACGGCGTGACCTTGCCGAGCATGCCGGCGCAACCGGAGAAGGTGTAGAAAGCGCCTTCCGGAACGCGGCAGTCGAGACCCTCGATGGCGTTGAGGCCATTGACGACGAGATCGCGGCGGCGCTGGAAGCTGGCGGTGCGTTCCTTGAGGAATTCCTGCGGACCGGTCAGTGCGGCAACGGATGCAGCCTGGCTGACGGAGCACGGGCAGGAGGTCGCCTGGCTCTGGACAACGGCCATCGCCTTGATCAGATCGCGCGGGCCGCCGGCATAGCCGATGCGCCAGCCGGTCATGGCATAGGCCTTGGAGACGCCGTTGACCGTAAGCGTGCGATCCTTGAGGCGAGGCTCGAGCTGGGCCGGGGTGACGAAGCGGAAGCCGTCATAGACGATGTGCTCGTACATATCGTCGACCAGCAGCCACACATGCGGATGCTTGAGGAGCACGTCGAGCAGCGGCCGGTAGTCGGCAGCGCTGTAGGCGGCACCCGATGGGTTCGACGGCGAATTGAGCAACACCCAGCGTGTCTTCGGTGTGATCGCCGCCTCGAGCTTGTCGGCGGTCAGCCGGAAGCCGGAGGACGCGTCGCAGGGGATCAGAACCGGTTTGCCTTCGCAGATCTGGACGATATCCGAATAGGAGGTCCAGTAGGGCGTCGGAATGACCACTTCGTCGCCGGGGTTGATCGACGCCATCATGGCGTTGAACAGGATCTGCTTGGCGCCGGTCGAAACCGTGATTTCGTCCTGCTCGTAGGCGAGGCCGTTTTCGCGCTGGAACTTTTCGCGGATTGCCTTCTTCAGCTCCGGCGTGCCGTCGAGTGCGGTGTACTTTGTGTCACCGCGCTTGATCGCCTCGCAGGCGGCGTCCTTGACGAAGTCGGGCGTGTCGAAATCCGGCTCGCCCGCACCGAGGATGATCACCGGCTTGCCTTCGCGCTTCATGGCTTGCGCGCGGGCGCCGATCTTGAGGATTTCGGAGACTCCGATCGAGGAGATCCGCGAGGCGGGCTCAAAGCCCGCCTCCTTGACCGTTGCGTTTATGGTCATGGTCTCTACCTATCTGGGTGCGCCGATTATTCGATGTCGAACGACACGCCCTGCGCCAACGGCAGAGCCTTCGAATAGTTCACCGTGTTGGTGGCACGGCGCATGTAGGCCTTCCACGAGTCCGAACCGGATTCGCGACCGCCGCCGGTTTCCTTTTCGCCACCGAAGGCGCCACCGATTTCGGCGCCCGAGGTGCCGATGTTGACGTTGGCGATACCGCAATCCGAACCGTCGACGGCGAGGAAGCGTTCGGATTCCTGCATGTCGCGGGTGAAGATCGACGACGACAGGCCGGCTGCGACCGCATTGTGATCGGCAACGACGGCGTCGAAGTCACTGTACTTCATGACGTAGAGGATCGGCGCGAAGGTTTCTTCGAGAACCGGGCCGGCCTGGACAGGCATTTCGACGAGAGCCGGCTTGGCGTAGTAGCCGTTGTCGTAGCCGAGCTCGACGCGCTCGCCGCCGGTGACGGTGCCGCCATGCGACTTCGCTTCAGCGATCGCCTTCTGCATGCCGTCGAAGGCAGCCTTATCGACGAGCGGGCCGACGAGGGCCGTCGTTTCCAGCGGGTTGCCGACCGAGACCGAGCCGTAGGCCTTCTTCAGGCGCGGAACGAGCTGGTCGTAGACGCTTTCATGCACGAACAGGCGGCGCATGGTGGTGCAACGCTGGCCGGCGGTGCCCATGGCGCCGAAGGCGATAGCGCGCAGGGCCATGTCGAGATCGGCCGACGGGCAGACGATGCCGGCATTGTTGCCGCCGAGTTCGAGGATGGCACGGGCAAAGCGCTTGGCAAGGCGCGGGCCGACGTCGCGACCCATGCGGGTCGAACCGGTGGCCGAAACAAGCGGAACCTTGGGGTTGTCGACGAGGACTTCACCGACGGTGCGGTCACCGATCAGGACCTGCGACAGGCCTTCCGGGGCATCGCCGAAGCGGGCGAGCGCGCGCTCGAAGATCGCCTGCGAGGCAAGCGCCGTAAGCGGGGTCTTTTCCGACGGCTTCCAGACGACGGAGTTGCCGCAGACGAGCGCCAGTGCCGTGTTCCACGACCAGACGGCGACCGGGAAGTTGAAGGCGGAGATGACGCCGACGACGCCGAGCGGATGCCAGGTTTCCATCATGCGGTGGCCGGGACGCTCGGTGGCGATCGTCAGGCCGTAGAGCTGGCGGGAAAGGCCGACGGCGAAATCGCAGATGTCGATCATTTCCTGGACTTCGCCGAGGCCTTCGGAAGTGATCTTGCCGGCTTCGATCGAAACCAGACGGCCGAGGTCGGCCTTGAAGGCGCGCAGTTCTTCGCCGAGCAGGCGGATCAGTTCGCCGCGCTTGGGAGCCGGAACCAGGCGCCAGGCCTTGAAGGCTTCATGAGCCTGGTCGATCTTGGCGGCGGCTTCAGCGGCCGAAACCGTCTTGAGGGCCGCGATCTTCTCGCCGGTGACCGGGCTGAAGGACGGCATGTCGCCGCCGGTGTAAAGTTCCTTGGCGACGCCCATCTTTTCGAGAAGCGCTGCGGCTTCCTTGGTCACGTCGACTTTCTTGGTTGCGATGTTCATGGTCTGACTCCCGTTTTCCTGGCTTGACCTATCCGAAGCGCACGCTGCCGAGCTTTCCCGGCGAGGTGAGCGTCTTCAGGCCCGCGGCCATGTCCTTGAGTTTATCTGGTGTATAAAAGTCGTAATAGGCCTGGTTGCGGCGGCCGATCGCATGTTCCGCGCTGAAGCTGCCGTGATACTCCTCTACGGCGACGGCGAAAACCCATTCGCGAAGCCGGGGTTCGAAGGTCTCGTCCCGGAGAAGGTCGCTGTCCTTCGGAACGACGAGGTTGAAGTGCACGCCGCCGTCGCCGATATGGCCGAAATCGCAGACGGTCACATCCGGGAATTTCGAGGGCATTTCGGCCTTCATATGGTCGCAGAAGGCCATGATGTCACCCCTGCGGAAGGAGACGTCGAAGGCGATCAGCTTGCCGAGATGCTTGACTCCCTCAGAGAGCGCGTGACGCAGCGCCCAGATTTCGTGGGGCGGACCGACGAAGGCGTCGGCGAGCGGGGCCGATTCCATCTCCCAGATCTCGGCGAGCGCCGATTCCAGTACGGCGTCGAGCGACTGTTCGCCTTCGCGCGGCGCCCAGGTGCGGCTGATCTCGGCGAGGATGACGTAGTCAGGGACTTGGCCAGCCTGGAAGGGGTTCTTCAGCGACGGCACATGGGCGAAGGCGGCCTTCACGGCATTGCTCGACATGCCCTCGAAGGCCGAGAGATAGGCGCCGAGGCGCTCTTCCATGGCGCGCAGCAGCGGCATCACCGCAGCGCCGCTGGCGGGAACCAGCAGTGCCGTTGCCGTCTGCTGCGGCAGGTGTTCGAGGTTCAGGACGCATTCGGTGACGATGCCGAAGGCGCCCGAAGTGCCGAAGAAGATCTGCTTCCAGTCGACGCCGGTGTTGTTCTTGCGCAGGTCGCATTGCAGGTCGAGAACGGTGCCGTCCTCATCCGCCAGCACGACCTTGAGGCCGAGCGTGTTCCGGCGCACGTCGCCGTACTTCAGGAAGCGCGATCCGCCGGTGTTGGTGGCGATCATGCCGCCGATGCGCGGATCGGCGCCGAGATCGATCGGGAAGAACAGGCCGTGCTCTTCCAGTCGCCGGTTGAGATCGGACAGCCTGAAACCGGCGTCGAGCCGAACCGAGCGGTTGTCGAGGTCGAGCTCGAAGCACTTGGTCAGTCGGTCGAGACTGAGAATGGCTTCGTCACCCGATTGATCCGGCGTCGCGCCGGAGACAAGGCCCGTATTTCCAGATTGCGGGATCAGCGCGATGCCGTTTGCAACGCAATAGGCGACGGCCGCCGAGACCTCCTCGGTCGTCGCCGGTCGCAGCGCGAGCGAGGTCCGGCCGCGATCGTAGCGCGCGCCGGTCTCGTAGGCTTCCAGGTCTTCTGGACGCGTCACGACACCCTTGTCTCCAAGGATGTCGTTGAGCGCGTCTATGTGCCGTTTGTCGATCATCGGACCAGTATCATTCCGCAGCGATCGCGCCGGTCAAGGCCCGGATGCAGCTTTCGATCGATGCCTGCTCGATACCGGCATAGTGGTCGAACTCGTTGAGCACGGTCGCGCCGAGATCGCTCTCGAAGCGCTTCTGGTTCGGGCTCGCGACGAAATCCTGCTGGGCGCCGTCGCCAAGGTTCGACTGGAAGATGCCCGCCGCGCTGACCGGCAGGAAGTCTTCGTAGACGATTGCGTCGAACTGGACGAGGCCGGCGGCGATCAGCGCTTCGATGTCACGCGCCGGGGAAACGCCGGTCTTGCGGCCCTTCTCCGTCAGCGAGTAGCTGAAATAGCCGAGTCCCGCTTCGCGGATGCCTGCCCAGGTGTCCGGGAAGGGCCCGAAAGCCTTGGCAAGTGCCGCTTCGTATTCGCGAGCGTTGGAGCCATCGGCCGCCGGGCGGACGATCTTGCGCGAGGCGTCGAGCAGTTCGTCATAGAGCGCGCGGCCCTTCGGCGTCAGCGCGATGCCGCGCTGCTCGATCTCGCCGAAGCGGGCGGTGTGCGAGCCGGCCTTCCAGGTGCCGTCGGCATCCTGGAAGGAGACCGGCTCTTCGAGCGCCTTGAACGAGGTCTGGCGCAAAAGGATCGGGCACTTGCGGGTCGGCGGCCCTTCGACGACGGCCTTCGGCGCGATCGCATATTTCGGCATCTGCGCCTGCACCTTGTCGATGTCGAGCGTGCGTGGGGTCAGGTGGTTGATATGCGGGCCCTTGAAGGAAACGACGTCTGCGATCAGGCGATGGGCGTCATGCAGGCGCTTGTACATGTCGGCGCTGACATTGGCCTTGTCGTGCCAACGGAAGGTTTCGAGCACTTCTGAGACGAAGCGTTCCGCGTCGGCCTCGTCGAGGCCGCCTTCGCGCTCGGCCTTTTCCGTGAGTTCCACGGCGCCGGCGGTGAAGATCTGTCGTGCGGCCAGAATGACTTCGGCTTCGGCGCGCAGCGCTTCATCGGCGATGAGGTCGAGACGCAGCAGCGAGGTGAAGACGCGGAACGGGTTGCGCTTCAGCGCCGTTTCGCCGACCGGGCGGAAGGCGGTCGAATGAACGGGGACGCCTGCCGTCGACAGGTCGTAGTAGCCGACCGGGTACATGCCCATGACGGCAAAGACGCGGCGCATCATTGCGAGTTCGGCCGGGGTGCCGAGCCGGATCGCGCCGTGGCGCTCCTCGGAGATTCGGTCGAGCGAATCCGTGGCGTCGAGCCGCTCCTTGAGAAGCGGGTCGGCGGCGAGCGTGTCGTCGTTGACCTTGGCGACCAGTTCCATCAGCGTGCCGTAGGCGGGCACCTCTTCGCGGTACATGACCGACATGGCTGCGGAAAAGGCCGAGCGAATGTCGTCGGCCGATACGAAACTATTCTCTTTCACTGGGGCTCGCCTCGCGCTATGGGTGAAGGACAAGGTCATTCTCATTTCGGATCATATCCGATCGAACTGGCCATTGATCGCGTTGCTTCTGACTATGTTGATGCGAGGCTGGAATGAAGTTAAGCCGCAGGCTGGTTCCCGACGTGACGACGCTGCAGGCGTTCGAATGCGCGGCGCGACATGGCAGCTTCACGCAGGCCGCTGCGGAGCTGAACCTTACGCAAAGCGCCGTCAGCCGTCAGATCAAGGACCTCGAAAATCAGCTCGGCGTGCTCCTGTTCGAGCGCGTCCGCCAGCGGGTGATCCTGTCAGACGCCGGCCAGAAGTTCCTGCCGGAGGTTCGCCGACTTCTCAATCAGACCGAGGAGCTGATGGTGCGGGCGATGGCCTCGGCCCGGGCGGACTCGACGCTCTCGATCGCTTCGCTCCCGACCTTCGGCAGCCGTTGGCTCGTGCCGCGCCTTCCCGACTTCCTCAAGCGCCATCCAGACACGGTGCTGAACATCGCCTCGCGTTCGGCTCCCTTCGATTTCGACGAGCAGAACTTCGATCTCGCCATTCATTACGGCCAGCCCGTCTGGGCGCGTGCCACCTGCAGCTATCTCTGCAGCGAGATCATCGTGCCGGCTGCGAGCCCTTCGCTGTTGGCAAACCACCCGATCGAGACGCCCGAGGATC